>PWXL01000261.1 GCA_003561145.1 Candidatus Atribacteria bacterium | reverse complement strand
TGCGATGATGAAGGAACACCGGGAAAACGTACATTTCTTATACAAGAAGGGATCATCAGCGGCCGGTTGCACTCCCGGGAAACGGCTTTTCTGATGAACGAAGAAGTAACGGGTAATGCGCGGGCATTATCATGTCGGTATGCACCTATTGTCCGAATGACCAATACAGGAATTCTTCCGGGGTTTTCCAGTCAGGAAGATTTGTTGCGTGATATAGAAAAAGGAATCTATGCTGTTCGTTATTTAGGCGGCAATACTGCTCTTGAGCTCTTTACCTTTTCCGCTGCTTATGGGTACGTGATTGAAAAAGGAAAGATGGGTGGGATGATAAAAAATATTATCTTGAGCGGGAACCTTTTTGAAACCCTGGGAAGGATAGATGGAATAGCAGACGATTTTTACTGGAATCAGTTGGGAGGGTGTGGAAAAGGTGAACAGGCAGGTCTTCCTACTTCTACCGGTAGTCCTCATGTAAGGTTGAGGGAAGTTTTAATAGGAGGTCAGCACAGTGGCTGAATTCACAGCCGTATTGGCAAAAAGCGGACTCTCCGGAGACCTTTTTCGTCAAAGGGTCAAAGAAAAAAGAGTGGAGTTTGAGGCAAACGAGTTCAAGGGTTACGAGGCCAAGGAAGAAGAAGGTTTTGGGGTAAGGCTTATCGATGAAAACGGCAGGACGGCTTTCGGCACTTCAAATTGTTTGGAGGAGCTCAGGGAAATATGTGATCATACCGCGCACATGGCTTCTCATGGGCATGAAGCGGGCTTTCACATACCTTCATACCACTTTTCCCTTGATTGGGAGGATTTCGTTGACCCGCGGGTGACGTGTATGGAAGAGGAAGAAATGGTGCAGGTGGGGGATTTTTTGGTGAAGCGGATTCGTGACGACTTTCCCGGCACCTTGGTTTCCGTTACCGTGACCACCACCTTGGAAGAAAGAGAGTTGGCCAATCATCGGGGAGAAGAACTGAATTTCCGCCGTTCCGCTTTCGGTATTGATGTGTCAGTTAACCGGACGAGTGAACGCGACATACTCGAGGTATCAGCTGAAAGACATTGGGGAAAGAGAACTGTTGATATCGAGGAGCTCATACAGGAAATATTTCTCAAGCTTGAACACTCGCAAAAAATAATGAGGCCGCAGCCAGGAAAATATCCCGTTCTTTTCACACCAGCAGGACTCACGGTGCTCTTGATTCCTTTATTATTCGGACTGAACGGGAAAAACGTTGTTTATAGACGGTCCCCTCTGGCTGAAAAACTCCGGGGAACATTATTTTCTCCCCTCTTCAACCTCAAGGAGATACCTCAAGAGAAGTGGGTACCTGCAGCATGTCCGTTCGACGATGAGGGGATACCGACAAGCCAGGAGAGAAGTGTTATTCAAGATGGAAAACTCGAGGGATATTTCCTTGACCTTTGGAGTGCAGCCCGTTTGGGTACTTCCCCGAGTGCAAACGGGTACCGTGCATCTTTCCGCTCCACCCCGGAACCAGCATCCGCACCACTGGTGGTAAAAAATGGTTTACGGGACCGTGAAACACTGGTGGAGGAAATGGAAGAAGGCTTGATTGTCGATTCCGTGCTCGGTTTGGGACAAAGCAATATAGCCGCCGGTGTATTTTCCTGCAATGTTCAACTGGGTTTCTGGGTAAAAGACGGAAGCATCCAAGGCAGGGTAAAAGATGTAATGATAAGCGGGAACGCCTATCAGGCTCTGCGCGAGATACGGGAGATATCACGTGACAACAGGTGGGTATGGGGAAAAATGCTCCTTCCCTATATGGTGGTGGAACCGGTCTCGATCTCATCCTAATGGGACAATCGTAATGACAAATCGTAATGGGAAAATTGCATTGTTTCCGTTTTTAATGTATATTTGCTGTATGCGCCTTTATTAAGCTGTTTGCGATGTAATCAATGAATTCTTTGTATTTGTTCGACAGGAACTTCCGGGTATTTCCTTTACACCTATAAGAAGAAACCCTCAGGATACGTGACGCAGAAAGAAACGAAAAAATGCTGGGAAGGTGAAGTTCATGTTTGAACCACTGGGCCATTTATCGGATTTCGCCCACAAAGAAGAAGAGATCGCCCGCTTCTGGCTGGAGCGGGATATTTACCGCAAGAGCGTATCGCAAAGAAAAGCAAACCCTTACTATGTTTTCTACGAAGGCCCTCCCACCACAAACGGCCTTCCCCATGCCGGCCATATTATAGGTCGCAGTATGAAAGACCTTATTCCCCGCTATAAGACCATGTGCGGTTATTGCGTTCCCCGTAAGGCGGGTTGGGATACCCATGGGCTTCCTGTTGAGTTGGAGGTTGAAAAGGAGCTTGGTTTTTCCGGCAAAACAGATATTGAGCGATACGGCATTGAAGCCTTCAATGAGCAGTGCAGAAAAAGTGTTACAAAGTATATTGCCGAGTGGGAACGCCTCTCTCTGCGAATGGGAATTTGGATGGATTACGATGATCCCTATGTGACCTGCACCAATCAGTATATTGAAAGTACATGGTGGATTTTAAAAAAACTCTGGGAAAAAGAGCTTCTCTATCAGGGATACAAAGTACTCCCCTATTGCGCTCGTTGTGGAACCTCCTTGTCAAGCCATGAAGTGGCTTTAGGGTATAGGGAAACAGACGACCCTTCGGTAATTGTTAAGTTCCCATTGGCTGACCGTACAGGGGTTTTTTTCCTGGTATGGACGACTACCCCATGGACGCTCGTGGCAAATGTCGCTCTGGCGGTGGGAGAAGATCTGGACTATGTTGAGGTGGAGGAGCGTTCCACTGGAGAAAGATTTATATTAAACCGTGAACGGGCACATGCCCTCCTTGAACAGGAATCATATTCCTTTATAACTGAATGTAAAGGCCGTGACCTCTCCGGACTTTCTTATCTTCCTTTGATGGAGTTTGTCAGGGCGCACAAAGCATACAGGGTTTTTTGCGCTGAATTCGTATCAATTGAGGAAGGAACGGGTATTGTCCACATTGCTCCCGCCTACGGTGAAGACGATATGAGGCTGGCAACGGAAAAAAACCTGCCGGTGCTTACACCGGTTCGTCCCAATGGTACCTATTCAGAAGAGGTGATTCCCTGGGGCGGTATGTGGGTGAAAGATGCCGATCCGGAAATAGTTGAGTGGTTGAGCCGGGAAGGGAAACTCTTTCGGCGGGATGTTCATCGACACACTTACCCTTATTGCTGGCGCTGTGACACTCCGCTGTTGTATTACGCGAAAGAAAGCTGGTTTGTTCGTTCAACCGCCGTAAAGAATACTCTTGTGCAGAGCAACCGGAAAATACGCTGGTACCCTGGCCATATACAGGAAGGCCGGTTCGGGAATTTCTTGGAAAACGTTGTTGATTGGGCACTGAGCAGAGAAAGATACTGGGGTACGCCTTTAAATATTTGGGAATGTGAGCAGTGTCACCGGCGCCAGGCAGTGGGATCGCTGGAGGAATTGGAAAAACTTTCTGGAAAAGACCTTTCCGGGATGGAACTGCACCGCCCTTTTGTAGACAGGGTGGATTTTTCCTGTGAGGAGTGCAAGGGGGTTATGAGAAGGGTGAAGGAGGTTATCGACTGCTGGTTTGATTCCGGTGCCATGTTTGTTTCACAGCTCCACTATCCCTTTGAAAACAGGGAGTTGTTCGACCGTTTCTTCCCTGCCGATTTTATTTGTGAAGCTATTGATCAAACCAGGGGATGGTTTTACAGCTTGCATATCTTGGGAAGTTGCCTTTTCGAGTCTCCTTCCTTCAGAAACTGCCTGGTTACCGAGCTCGGCCTCGATGAAAAAGGTCAAAAAATGAGCAAGCACGTGGGGAACGTTGTCAGTCCTTGGGAGCTGGTTGAGGAATACGGCGCCGATGTTTTACGCTGGTATGTCTTTTCTGTTTCTCCTCCCTGGGTAGCCAAGCGGTTTGGATCCCGGCCACTGGCTGAAGTTTTCAGTAAGTTTTTCACCACCTTATGGAATACCTATAATTTCTTCGTCCTTTATGCCAACATCGATGGTTTCCAACCTTCTATAGAGATTCCTCCACTTGAGAATCGTAAAGATCTTGACCGCTGGATTGTCTCCAGGTTTGAAGAGCTTGTCAGAAAATCCAGGCAATATCTCGATGGATTCGAGATTTCCAAGGCCGCCAAGGAGATTGAATTATTTCTGGTGGAAGATCTGAGTAACTGGTACATCAGGCGGTCACGGCGGAGGTTCTGGAAAACAGGGATGGATGAAGACAAAGCCGGCGCCTACGGAACATTATACGGAGTATTGGAGGGGCTTTCCAAGTTAATGGCTCCTTTTATTCCCTTTGTTGCCGAGGCTTTGTACCTGAACCTCACTTGTGGACACGAGAAGAAAAAAGAAAGTGTACACCTTGAAGACTATCCTGACCATCATCCTGAGCTCGTGGATAGCGAATTATTGACCTCCATGGAAGTCGCCCGGAGATTAACCATTCTGGGCCGCTCAATCCGAAACCGTGTTAACCTAAAAACACGGCAACCTTTGCGGCGTGGAGTACTTGTTGTACCAAACCGCCAGGAACTCGAGAAAGCCACACGTTTTGATCCTGTGATACGTGAAGAGCTCAACATAAAGGAGACGCAGTGGACATCCACTCTACCAGCAGGGGTGAGAGTTTCTCTCAAACCTGTTTTTTCGGTTTTAGGACCGCGGTGCGGGAAAAAAGTGAAGGAAATATCACGTCTTCTTTCCCAGGTAAGCCAGGAAGAGTGCCTGCGTTACCTGGAGAGTGGGGAACTGAAGCTCTCTGTTGAAGAAGAACACATACTGTTGGGCCGGGAAGACATCGAGGTATCTCTGCGGGCTGACAGGGGATTGTCAGTCGAGAGTGGGGAAGGATACGCAGTGGTTTTGGATACCGAGTTGGACCAAAACTTACTGCGTGAGGGGATGGCTCGTGAGCTGGTTCATATGATTCAAGTCACGCGCAAGGAAGCAGGTTTCGAGGTTGAAGACAGGATTAGGGTTTTTCTTGAAACTGAGGGCAACAATGATTTGGAACAGCTTGTGGAAGAATATGCAGAATTCATACGTTCTGAAACTCTCGCCGATCAAATATCACTTGGGTACTCTCCCTCCGGCGGGTTTACCAGGGAATGCCGAATAAACGGGAAAAAAATTTTTATGACTTTGGAGAGGTGAGCAATGGGGTGTACACGGATTATAACCAGATTCTTGCACCGCGGTTCATCGTTATCGGCAGTTGTGGTCATTATTGTTGTGGTGTTCGGTTGTACGGTGCCGGTCTGGTCGGTCACGCATCATACCGTCCGCGCAGGTGAAAACCTCTGGCAGATATCTCAAAAGTATGGAGTACCACTGGAAAAAATTTATGCGTGGAATGATCTGTGCGAACATTCACTGCTGCACATCGGCATGCAAATCCGTGTATGTGAGGATACACCTCCCTCTTCGGCACACTATGTCATTCAACCGGGGGACAACCTCTGGGATATATCGCGTGCCCATGGAGTTTCACTGGAAGCTTTGTGCGGGGCGAACAATATTTCCCAGAACACTGTTTTGAGGGTTGGACAGAAACTTACCATTCCTTCGGGTTCAGCCTCTCCAGCCAGTGGAGGAAGTGTGATTGAAACACCTCCCCACTCTACAACAGTACACACTGTGGAGCAGGGAGAGTCTCTCTGGTTGATTTCCCGCTTTTACGGTGTGACACTTTCTTCAATCGTTGCATCGAACAATTTACATGAAAACAGCATTTTGCAGGTAGGGATGAAACTTACAATACCGACATCGTCCTCCCCTGCCGGACATACTTCCACCTCACCAGATTCCCGGGACGATAGTATGCAACAAGAAGGTTTTTATTATTCCGTGTGTACCGGTGATACACTGTGGGCTCTTTCCCGCCAATATGGAGTGAGCGTGAATTCACTCATGAAAGCCAATAATTTAACCAGTTCATCACGCTTACAAGTGACCCAGCGGTTATACATTCCCGGACGGGAAGTCCAGGTTCAGACGAGCGGTACGAGGGTTGGTACCCAATACGAGACCTATCAGATCCAGCACGGGGATTCTTTATGGAGTATATCACGTCATTTCCGTGTTTCTCTTGATCAAATCATGAGCTTGAACGGGCTCAGCCAATCGAGTGTCTTGCGAGTCGGTCAAACAATCAGAATCCCCGCCTATATATCAGGTGATTACGGAACGCGTGGTGAAGAATTCATCTGGCCCTTGCAAGGGAGGATTTCATCTCCCTATGGAAACCGCAGCAGTGGGTTTCATAAAGGAATCGACATTGTAGCTCCAGCCGGTACCCCCATCCGAGCCGCTAAAAGCGGGGTTGTAAGTTTCAGCGGGTGGATCAATGGATATGGAAGAACCGTCATTATCGACCACCAGGACGGTTTACAGACCCTCTATGCTCACAACCAAGTCAATCTTGTATCAAGGGGTCAACGGGTGAACCAGGGTGATCTGGTTGCCAGGGTAGGAATAAGCGGCAATGCTACCGGATATCATTGTCATTTTGAGATCCGTCAGGGAGGAAGGCATACCAACCCCCTGCAGTTTTTAAGACGATAGAAGCTATACAAAAGCCAGGATCCAGAAGTCAGTGGCCACGTGTCAGCTTATCAAAAGTTTTGTGAAGATGGTATGAACACAGGAGTAGTATACACACCTTATGCACAAATCAATCTCCAATTTTTTTCCCTGAAGGTGTTTCGTTGGGACATTGCGCTTTTTTGCAGTAGAAATATCCTGGCTCCCAACTCCTCACACACAATTCAATTCCCATATAAAATTCATTTCTCTTCTTGACAAAGTATCTGCAGATTTTTATAATCTCACATGGAAGGTCAAATAAAGTCAAACCAGGAGGTTACACACATGGCTATGAACAGATGGGATCCCTTTCGTGATTTAATAAGCATACAAGATCAGATCAACCAGCTTTTCGACACCAGCTTATCTCGAAGGGAAGGAAAGCGGGAACCTCAGGAGGGTAGCTGGGCGCCCGCTGTCGATGTACGGGAAGATGAACAGGCGATCACTCTTGTGATTGATCTTCCCGGTGTGAACGAAAAAGAAGTAGAAATCACTGTATCCGGAGAACAGCTGGTTATTAAAGGTGAACGACCGGCACCCGAAACAGAGGGACGGTATTTGCGGCGGGAGAGAACTTCTGGCCCTTTTTACCGTTCTTTTGTGCTGACATCTCCGGTAGCAGAGGAGAAGATTAAGGCAAAATACCGGAATGGTGTTCTCGAAGTTTCCTTACCTCGTAAGGAGGAAGCCAAGCCTAAGAAGGTAACTATTGAAACACCATGAATGGAAGTACTTGACAGCGGAACCAGAATGAAGATGGGGCGGTCCTGTGACCGCCCCGTAAGGTGGTGGTGCGTGAATGGAGTTTAAAGATTATTACCAGGTCCTCGGCGTAGCAAGAAGCGCTGATGAAAAAGAAATAAAACGAGCATATCGTCGGCTTGCCCGCCAGTATCATCCTGATTTGAATCCGGGAAACAAGGAATATGAGAAAAAGTTTAAGGAAGTCAATGAAGCATACGAGGTTCTCGGAGATCCGGCGAAAAGAAAGCGGTATGATGAACTCGGTTCGACATGGAATACCCACGGCAGTAAGGATACCGAGGGATTCTGGCGAGATTTTTACAGTAAATATGGACAGGCGGGGAGAACTGCTTCCACCACCTTTGAGGATTCATACGAAAGTACAAATTTTAGCGATTTCTTTAAGACTTTTTTTGGTGACTTGTTTGGAGGTGGGCGCCGAACACGAACCACTCGGTTCGGGGAAGGACAAAAGGCAGGTGTTTCTCATCATGATCGCTCGCCTCGCGAGGTTTTCAGTGAAATAGAGATAGATTTTTCGGAAAGCTATCGAGGGACCAACCGCCGCATACGGGTGGCATATGAGGAGATTTGTGAAAGCTGTGGCGGGTCAGGTCAGCAACCCCCTGAGTCACTTTGTGCCGGCTGCCGGGGTAAAGGAGTAGAAAAACGTTCAAAGCTCGTCAACGTGACGATCCCCGCCGGGGTAAAACAGGGTGCCAAGCTGAGGATACCGGGTGTGCTTGGAGGGCATGACTTGTATCTTCTGGTCACAGTACAACCGCATCCCTTTTTCAAGAGGGACGGAAATAATCTTTTGCTTGATCTTCCAGTTACAGTCTATGAGGCTGTACTGGGCAGCGAACTCGAAGTGCCGACCATGAATGGCAGGGTACAAATGAAGATCCCCCCTGAAACCCAAAATAATACTTCATTCCGTTTACGGGGACTTGGTTTTCCACGGGTAAAAGAAGGAGGGAAAGGCGATCAAGTTGTCAGGGTATCCATAGTGGTTCCCAGGAAATTGAGTGATAAAGAAAAAGAACTTTTTCAGAAATTGTCTTCTTTGCGATATGACAATCCACGCTCTCATTTGCTGGCCGGGTAAACGGATGATATACGGAGGAAAACATGATGGATTATGATACATTCACTGAAAAAGCAAAAGAAGTACTGGCAACCGCTCAAAACATTCTTATAGAGCGCCATCACAATCAACTTGATGTCGAACATCTGCTTCTTGCGCTTCTTCGGCAACAGGAAGGATTGGCTGCGCAGGTTCTTGAAAGATGTGGTGTGAATACCGAGGCGGCTGCATCCGAAGTTGAAAAATCTTTGGAGCGAGTACCGCAGGTGTTTCCCCGTGGTGGAGAAATGCAGATCTACGTAACACCCCGGGCCAAATCAGTATTGGACAGCGCTTTGGAAGAAGCAAAAAGACTAAAGGATTCCTACGTAGGAGTCGAACACCTCCTTGTTGCGGTAGCCAAGGAAGAAACTGGTCCAGCCTATAAAATTTTACGGTCGTTCGGAGTGGATGTTGAGAAAATATACCGTGCCTTACAGGAGGTACGGGGGAAAAGGCGGGTCGATGATCCTTTTGCCGAAGGAAAATATCTTTCTCTGGAAAAATACGGTCGTGATTTGACAACCTTGGCACGAGAAGGAAAGCTTGATCCTGTTATCGGTCGAGACGATGAGATCAAACGTGTGATCCAGATTCTCAGTCGCCGTACAAAGAATAACCCCGTTCTGATCGGTGATCCGGGAGTCGGTAAAACAGCGGTTGTTGAAGGTTTGGCCCAGAAAATCGTTCAGGGTGAAGTTCCCGAAGGATTGAAGGGGCGGAAAGTCATCGTGCTTGATTTGGGTGCTGTCCTGGCTGGTGCAAAATTCCGTGGAGAGTTTGAGGAGCGGATAAAGGCCGTACTTGAAGAAGTGCAAAAATCCGAAGGTAAAGTTATTCTTTTCATTGATGAACTGCACACGGTGGTGGGAGCAGGTGCAGCTGAGGGTGCTATCGATGCGGCCAACCTCCTCAAGCCTGCGCTGGCACGCGGGGAACTCCAGTGTGTTGGGGCAACAACTCTCGATGAATACCGCAAGCATATCGAAAAAGATTCCGCCCTGGAACGCCGTTTCCAACCTGTATTCATAGGTGAACCTTCGGTGGCTGAGACACATGAGATCTTGAAAGGCCTGCGTGATAAGTATGAAGCTCATCACCGGGTAAAAATCAGCGATGAGGCCATGAAAGCGGCAGCTTTTCTTTCAGAGAAATATATTACCGACCGCTTTCTCCCTGACAAGGCTATTGATTTAATGGATGAGGCTGCGAGCAAAAAACGCATCGAGATAGAAAGCATTCCTCCTGAGTTGCGTGAAATGGAAATACAACTACAGGAGTTTGCAAAAGAAGGCATGGAGGCTGTGCAAGCACAGGATTACGAGAAAGCCGCCCGTTTACGGGACGAAGCCGAAACCCTCAAGCATCGCTACCAGGAAGAAAAAGAGCGCTGGATACAGGAAAAGCAACTCAGTGAGGTCGTGAACGAGGAAAATATTGCCGAAGTTGTTTCCAGTTGGACCGGGATTCCAGCAAATAAGCTCCTGGAAGAAGAACGGAAAAGACTTTTACTGATGGAAGAAAACCTTCATCAGAGGGTGGTGGGTCAAGATGAAGCAGTTCACGCCGTGTCTGAAGCGATTCGCCGCTCGCGGGCGGGAATAACCGAAGAAGGAAGACCTATCGGAACGTTTATGTTTCTCGGGCCAACGGGCGTAGGAAAAACAGAACTCGCCAAGGCTTTGGCCGAATTCCTTTTTGGTGACGAAGGGGCGCTGTTGCGGATAGATATGTCCGAGTACATGGAAAAACATTCGGTGGCTCGATTGATCGGGGCTCCCCCCGGTTATGTCGGATACGAGGAGGGTGGACAACTTACCGAGGTAGTCCGCCGACGACCGTACCAGGTGATCCTCTTTGATGAAATTGAAAAGGCTCACCCGGATATATTTCATATTTTTCTGCAGATTTTGGATGAAGGAAGGCTTACCGACGGACAGGGAAGAACAGTTGATTTCCGTAATAGCGTGATAATTATGACTTCCAATATCGGGAGTCATTTGTTCAGGAACGTGGATCCGTCTGATGCGTTACATATGAAGCGGGTAAATGAACATGTGCTGGAGGAAGTGAATACCCATTTCAAGCCTGAATTCATCAATCGTCTGGATGAGATGATTGTCTTTCGTCCCCTTGAAATGCGGCACATTACGGAAATTGTCGATCTCATGCTGGGGCGCTTGCGAAAGCGTTTGGCTGAACAGGAAATGGGTTTTGAACCCGACCGCTCAACGCTTGAGTACCTGGCGCAAGAGGGGTATGATCCTGATTTTGGAGCGAGGCCGTTGAAGAGACTTATTCAGCGTGTTATCGAAAGCCCTCTTTCAGGTGAATTGATACGGGGAAATTTTCAACCTGGAGATACTATCGTGGCAACACTGGAAGAAGGACGTATCATCTTCCGCAAAAAGGTGCCAGCCGCCGATTCTGTGTGATTACACAGACGGAAATATGTGCGTTGTGGTGCCGGCGTATGTGATACTTGTTTCTAACCGGTTAGTGCTGCGTTAAGCTCTGCCAGAGAAGGGAAGATATAATCAGGTTTGTAGGGGGAATTCTTCAAGTCCTCCGGGGTGGTTTCTCCACTTAAGACCAATACTGTTGTGATTCCCGATATGCTTCCCATGGCAATATCCGTATACAGCCTGTCACCGACCATGACTGTATCCTCATGGCTCCCGCCACTGAGACGAAGAGCATATTCGGTTATGATAGCATTCGGCTTACCAACCACGCAGGGAGACACCCCGGTCGACGCCTCCATCGCTTTTATGATTGAACCGGCGTCAATGAGGAGTCCGTCCTCGCTTGGGCAGTTGAGGTCAGGGTGAGTGGCGAAGAAAGGCACGCCCTGCCGGATAAAAAGACACGCCTTTTCAAGTTTCTTCCAGTGAAGAGTGGTATCGTATCCCAACACCACCACATCCGGTGCTTCAGCGACCAGTATATGACCTGAGCGGAGAAAGTCCATTTCCAATTCCGGTGTACCAAGAAGATATACCCTTTTTCCCCCGTTTCGTGCGAGGTACCAGGCTGTGGCTTCACCGGAAGTGATGACCTGTTTGGGCGAAACTACAGTGAGGCCCAGCCTGCGAAGCTTTTCAGCGTAAGAGCGTGAGTTTCGTGAAGAGTTGTTCGTTAAAAAAAAATATTTTTTACCTTGTTTTTCCAATGTCTTGAAAAATTGTAAAGAGCCTGCAAGAAGGTGGTTCCCGAGATATACAGTTCCATCCATATCCAGAAGGTAATGTTTGAGTTTTTTGAGTTGCATTGATTATCTCCCTGCTGCTATCGGTATATCCGTTTTTTCTCTTGCAACCCCTGCACGAAAGTATCATAAAAAAACACCGGTGGAACGATGACAACTGTGTTATTATATATCACTATAAGGGTATTTACCGCAGGCTCAATACATATCCTCGACTTTCAAGTATATGGGAGCAACCAGGGTACAAGTACGCACAAACACACCGAAAGCAGGGTTGGCTTCTGGATATCCAGTGGTAAGGAGCGACGGGGTTGTTCTCTGAAGGGAAGACTTGAAATGGTTTCCAGGATTGAAGAAAGGGGATTATTGAATGTATGGTGAAACCGTGAATTGGAAAAAAGTGGTTTCTTTCACCCTGCAGACTATCGAAGAAATAGGGGGAATTTTTCTTGTCAGTAAGGGTATCAAAAGCAGGGAGAACCTCATGACTATCGGATGGGTGCAGATGGGTGTTATCTGGGGGGAACCTATAGCTACGGTATTGGTGCGTCCTTCCCGTCATACCTTCACGCTGCTTGAAGAAAATGGAGAGTTTACCATTGCGGTTCCCTCACCGTCTTTATCCGATGCTATTGCCTTATGCGGCCGTCTCTCCGGAAGGGATACAGACAAATTTGTTGAAGCGAACCTGACGCCGTGGGAGAACGAAGGTTGGTCCGTTCCAGGTGTACAGGAGTGTCCTGTGAATATATTCTGCCGGGTAGTACACAAAACACGGGTTGACCCCAAACGTTTCCATCCATCTCTTGTGGAAGAATATTATCCCCGGGGAGACTTTCATACAATCTACTTCGGCCGCATCGAGATAACGGCACAAAGTGAATAATGCGGGAAGGAAATGATACAAATTGTGGTTTTGTCTGTTGTATTCTGTAATGAATGTGTCGTCAGGAAGATCTCTTGCCAGGAAGGTTTTGGCTCCCTTATGGAGAGAACTCGCTACGATATGATATTGTGGTGAAAAGGAGGAACCACTTGAAAATTCTGTTAATAGCTCCTGAAAGCGGAAAACCGAAAAAGAAAAAACCCAGGTATGTTCCTTTTCCCCAAGCCAGCCTCCCTCTTCTGGCTGCACTCACCCCACCTGGACACCAGGTAAAAATTGTTGATGAGCGATTAGAACAAGTTGATATTACAGACAGCTATGACCTGGTGGGCATTACCGTGATGACCAGTACCGCACCGCGAGCATATACACTTTCCAATCATTTTCGAAGTATCGGTACGAAGGTTGTTCTGGGGGGAATACATCCCAGTGCGATGGTTGAAGAGTCTCTTCAGCACGCTGATGCAGTAGTTATTGGTGAAGCCGAGGAGCTATGGCAACATGTAGTGGAGGATGCCCAAGGGGGTAACTTGCAGAAGGTGTACCGCAACAAGGAATATCCCTGTCTCACCGATATGCCTGCTCCCCGGCATGACCTCCTCAAGGACCGCTATCTCTTGAAGCACGTGTATCAGACTACTCGAGGATGTCCCCACAACTGCGGCTTCTGCTCGGTATCGAGCTTCAACGGCAGGAGATACCGGCATCGACCGGTTGAAGATGTGGTTCGGGAAGTGAATCTCTCGCAACGCCGTTTTATCGGTTTTTTGGATGACAATATCGTGGGCAACCCCCGGTATTCGAAAGAACTTTTCCGTGCACTGGCTCCTTTAAAAAAGAGATGGGCGAGTCAGGGAACGGTAAAAATGGCCGAAGATGAAGAACTTCTCAAGCTGGCACAGCAAAGTGGCTGTATCAGCCTTTTCGTGGGTTTTGAATCTATTAATGAAAAGAATCTGGCCAGCATGCACAAGCGTTTCAATACTGTTGAGAAGTATAAAAAGATGATGGAGAATTTCCATCGTCATGGTATTATGGTGGTCGGTTCTTTTGTCTTTGGTTTTGACGAGGACGAGAAAACAGTATTCTCAAACACCCTGCGCTTTATTGAGGAAGCCCGCATTGACTTTGCCACATTTAACATTCTCACCCCATTGCCGGGTACGGAGATTTATAAAACTTTCAAAAAAGAAGAACGGATATTTACATATGACTGGTCACGCTACGACTTTTCTCATACCGTATTTTACCCTGCGCGTATGACTCCGGAGGAACTGCAGGAAGGGCACAGGTTTTTATATACCAGGTTTTATACTCTTCCTTCCATATGTAAGCGTCTTCCGCGCAACCTCAAATACTTGCCGTATTTCCTTCCCTCCAGTTTGTACTACAACTGGGTATCGCGTCAACATAAAACCATACCGGCGAAAATGGTTGATTGCCGTTCACCGATATCCTCCGGCAGGCCGGTAACCTGAATATATGAGTCTTCACAGATGGCTTCACAGGGGGGAAATCTTGACAACTGTGATAGAGTAGTGCAAGGGTGTTCGAACCATGAAAGCACTGCTTGCACTTGAAGATGGAAGAGTGTTTCCCGGCTATGCATTTGGCTCTCCCGGAGAAGCCTGTGGCGAAGTTGTGTTTAACACCAGTATGGCCGGTTACCAGGAAATCCTCACCGACCCTTCTTACCACGGTCAGATTGTTACTATGACCTATCCTCTTATTGGCAATTATGGTGTGAATCCTCACGATATAGAATCCGATATTCCAAGGCTATCCGGATTTATTGTTCGGGAAAAAAGTACGCTCTCAAGTAACTGGAGGGCCGAGGGTACACTTGATGATTATCTCAGCTCATATAACATACTTGGCCTGGAGAGGGTAGATACACGCGCTTTAACCAGGCATATCCGTGAAAAAGGATCAATGCGGGGTGTGATATCAACAAGTGATCTTAATCCACGTTCACTGGTGGAGAAGGCCTGTTCTTCACCTCTTATGGAAGGCAGGGACCTGGCTGGAGAAGTTACAGTTTCTCAGCCCTATTGGTGGCAAGAAATAGGGCATACCCTCATAGCGGTTATAGATTGCGGGGTGAAATGGAATATTCTGCGCCACCTTGCCACAAGAAGGTGCCGGGTCAAGGTATATCCATGCACCTGGAATGCTG
This sequence comes from Candidatus Atribacteria bacterium, assembly GCA_003561145.1. GTDB lineage: Bacteria > Atribacterota > Atribacteria > Atribacterales > Atribacteraceae > Nitricultor. Next base: position 6,110 of record PWXL01000261.1, on the reverse strand, counting down.
AGAGGGTTTTATCAGAGAAACCCGATGGCATTCTTTTTTCCAACGGCCCTGGAGATCCGGCAGCTTTACCCTACGTTGTGGAAACGGCCAAGAAAGCGATAGGCAGGGTACCGGTGTTCGGGATTTGCCTTGGACATCAGGTGGTGGGCCAGGCGTTGGGAGGAAACACGTACAAACTCAAATTCGGCCATCACGGTGGCAATCATCCGGTTAAAAACCTGACAACCGGTAGAATCTCGATAACGTCACAAAATCATGGCTTTACGATTGACGCGAAAACATTGCCTCACGATGATGTGGAAGTAACATATATCAACCTCAATGACCAGACGATCGAGGGATTGCGTCATCACAATCTCCCGGTTTTTTCCGTACAATTCCATCCGGAAGCCGGACCTGGTCCCAATGACACGACCTATATTTTTGATCAATTCATAACCATGGTGGAGGCCAACCGTGCCAAAAAGGGATGATATACAGAGGATCCTTATCATTGGTTCAGGACCTATCATTATTGGACAAGCCTGTGAGTTCGATTATTCGGGAGCTCAGGGATGTAAGGCTTTAAAGAGTGAGGGTTATCAGGTGGTGCTGGTGAATAACAATCCCGCCACTATCATGACGGATCCTGACATGGCTGACCGAACGTATGTTGAACCTTTGATTCCTGAGGTTGTAGAGAAAATTATTCAAAGAGAAAGACCGGATGCTCTTTTGCCCACCTTGGGCGGGCAAACAGCACTCAACTTGACAATTCAGCTTGATGAAAGCGGGATTCTGAAGAAATACGGGATAAAAGTACTGGGAGCTTCGACCCAGGCCATAAAAAAAGCCGAAGACCGGGAACTTTTCAAGGAATCCATGCAAAGAGTCGGTATAGAAGTTCCATCAAGTGACCGTGCGTACTCATTACATGAAGCGTTGGAGGTAGCACGCCGTATCGGTTTTCCACTGGTCATACGTTCGAGCTTTACCCTTGGCGGAACGGGAGGGAGCATCGCGTATAACATTGAAGAGTTTGAAGAACTTGCACAGCATGCATTGGATAGCAGCATTATCAACGAGATATTAATCGAGGAATCGGTAATAGGATGGAAAGAATTCGAGCTTGAGGTAATGCGGGATAGGGCTGATAACGTGGTCATTATATGTTCTATCGAAAACATGGATCCCATGGGAATCCATACCGGTGACAGTATTACCGTAGCTCCCGTACAAACGCTCAGCCAGGTGGAATACCAGAAGATGCGGGATCTTTCCATTGTTGCTATCCGGGAAATCGGCGTAGATACCGGAGGATGTAATATCCAATTTGCGGTTCATCCGCACACCGGAAAGATGGTCATCATTGAAATGAATCCCCGCGTTTCCCGTTCCTCCGCCCTTGCTTCCAAGGCCACGGGCTTTCCCATCGCCAAGATCGCCGCCAAGCTTGCCGTAGGCTATACACTGGAGGAAATCCCCAACGATATTACCTCAAAAACACCGGCCTGTTTCGAGCCTGTACTGGATTACTGCGTGGTAAAGCTTCCCCGGTTTACTTTTGAAAAATTTCCGGAAACAGAGCCTTTGCTTGGGATTTCAATGAAAAGCGTGGGAGAGACAATGGCCATTGGCCGCAACTTTAAAGAAGCCCTTCAGAAGGGCTTGCGTTCACTCGAAATCGGAAAGAGCGGCTTGGAAGAAGTACAAGAGCTGCATGATCTTTCTACAGAGAAGAAAGTTGAAATGATTCATGATCATCTCATCCGCTCTCATCCGGAACGGATATTGTATCTGCAGCCGGCTCTCCGGGTAGGCATGACCATAGCTGATATTGCGGAGATGACAGGAATCGACCCCTGGTTCATAGCACAGATAGCTGAGATCCTGACCATGGAAGAACGTGCCCGTGCGATAGATGCCCCTTTCTCTCTCCCTGCAGGGGACTTGAAAAGAATGAAGGAATTTGGATTTTCCGACCGGCAACTCGCGGGATTCTGGGATATACCAGAAAACGAGGTGCGGGCCCTTAGAAAGAATAAAGGAGTTATAAGCGTTTATAAGCAGGTCGATACGTGTGCGGCCGAATTTGCTGCGGAAACTCCCTATTTTTATTCAACTTATGAAAGCGAATGTGAGGCGGAACCGTCCGCGAAAAAAAAGGTAGTCATCCTGGGAGCCGGTCCCAACAGGATCGGCCAGGGCATTGAATTTGATTATTGTTGTGTGCATGCTACCTGGGGTTTGCGTGATCTGGGATACGAAACCATCATGATAAACAGTAATCCGGAGACGGTGAGCACAGACTATGACACGTCCGACAAACTCTACTTCGAACCCGTATACCTGGAAGATGTCTTGAATGTCGTTGAGCGGGAAAAGCCTGAGGGAATCATTCTCCAGCTGGGAGGACAAACCCCGCTGAATCTGGCTCGGGACCTGGAAAGTGCAGGAGTGAAGGTTCTGGGCACAACCCCTGAAAGCATAGATCTCAGCGAAGACCGGGATCGCTTTACAGAACTCGTGCGCACTTTACATATGCGAAAACCGAAAAACGGCATCGCGTTTTCCTTCCATGAGGCTCGTGAAGTGGCAAATGAAGTGGGCTATCCGGTAATGGTCAGACCCTCCTACGTTTTGGGAGGGAGAGCTATGAAGATTGTCTATGATGAAAGCGAATTGCTGTCGTTCATGCATGAAGCAGTACAAATTTCTTCAGGTCATCCGGTGCTTATCGATAAGTTCCTCGAAGATGCTATTGAAGTTGATGTTGATGCCATAAGTGATGGGGATATTACCGTTATCGCCGGAGTGATGGAACATATCGAAGAAGCGGGAGTACATTCCGGCGACAGTGCGTGTGTGCTGCCTCCTTTTTCTTTGAGTGATGAAATTGTCGATATTATCCGCCGTGACACCCGGGCACTGGCGAAAGAAATAGGTGTTGTGGGTTTGATGAACGTACAGTTCGCCGTCAAAGACGATGAGATTTTCGTTCTTGAAGTGAATCCTCGGGCTTCCCGAACCATTCCTTTTGTGAGCAAAGTTACAGGTATTCCTTTCGCCAGGCTTGCCTCCCAGGTAATGGTAGGGAGAAAGCTCTCAGATATCGGCCTCACCAGAGAAGTCGATCTGCGGTACTTTTCTGTGAAAGAGGCTGTTTTTCCTTTTAACCGTTTTCCAACTGTTGACCCTGTGCTGGGACCCGAGATGCGTTCTACCGGTGAAGTTATGGGTATAGACTTGGATTTTGGAATGGCATTCGCCAAATCTCAGATCAGCGGACAATACCGCCTTCCCTGCAGTGGGAAAGTATTTATTAGTGTGAAAAACAGTGATAAACGAGGAATTATTTTTCTGGCGAAAAAGCTCTCTGATATGGGATTTCAACTGATGACAACCCGCGGTACGGGAAAGGTATTGACAAACAATGGCATCCAGGTGCAGATTGTCAATAAGCTTGGAGAAGGCAGACCCAATGTGGTAGACTTAATAAAAAATAGGGACATTGCTTTGATTATCAATACCCCTTCGGGTGGGCGTGCTCAAGCGGAATCAAGCTATATTCGCAAAGAGGCGTTGAACCGGGCCGTTTTTTGTGTGACGACCCTGGCCGGGGCGGAGGCTGCAGTTCATGCTATTGAGCGTTTACTGAAAGAAGATGTATCTGTCAGGTCTTTGCAGGAATATCACGAGGAGGTTTTCCACACCCAGGGGTTGGATATTCATTTGAAAGGGGAGTCAATAACCCATGGAACCTAGCGGTGTACCCTTGTATATTGATATTCTGCGGCGTGCAATCAATGTTGCGCTCATTCTTGCTGGATCAATAGTGGTGGTTTGGGTAAGTACTTTTGTTGTGAAACGGATGATTAAGATCCGGTTTCGCTCCAAGACATCATTAGAAGTCCAGCGCCGCATCCGAACGGCTATTCCTCTCACCAGCAGCGTCATTAAATACGCGGTGGCATTTTTCGCTCTTATTGCCGTATTGCGCGAAGTAGGGGTGGACGCCACAGCATTGTTGGCCGGCGCCGGCGTAGTGGGTGTCGCTCTGGGCTTTGGAGCCCAGACCCTGGTACGAGATATCCTCACCGGCATGTTCCTGCTTTTTGAAGATTCGGTTTCAGTTGGAGATATCATTCAAGTCGGAGATATTACCGGCAGGGTAGAGGATGTTGGCTTGCGCGTGACGCATATCCGCCCCTTTTCCGGTGCTCTCATAACGATTCCTAATGGAGAGATAAGCCGTATTGCCAACTTTAACCGCGGGTTTACGAGAGCTATCATTGAAGTCGGTGTGGCTTATGAAGTTGATGTTGACCGCGCTATTGAGGTATTGCGGCAGTTAGCGGAAAAATATAAAGAAGACAACAAGGAAAAGGTTATGGATTTCGTGGGCATTCACCGCATCGCCCGGCTTGATGATTCATCTGTGATATTACGTGTGGTTTTTCAGGTTGCTCCCTTAGAGCACTGGGGAGTGGAGCGCGATATGCTGTATTTTATCAAGAAAACGTTTGATGAGAACGCTATAGAAATTCCTTATCAGAAACACGTTGTGTATGTAAAGTCCGAAGCTTCCTGAATACTTGCCAAAGCAAGAAAACACGGGGCGCACTATTCCGCTTGGTGTCAAGAAACACACATAGAAAAAAGCCTTGTGGGGGGAGGGTTGAATCATGCGGAAGTACTTCGTAACAGCGGCGGCTTTCCTGGTGATTCTTCTCGGTATTCATTCTGCTTACGGGATTATCTTGGAAGGAGAAGTACTCTGGGAGGGGGAGTCACTTCCTTTTTCTCTCGTTCAAGAAGAGGAAAAAATTGGCATAACGATGCAGTATGAGGGGGAACGGGCTTTCCGGGTTTTTGCAGATATCGACTCTCATGAGGTGGTATTGATCGATGATCTGAATCGGAGTTACACCGAAGGCCAGGATGAAGTTTTGATGGCAACTGGTTTTCTCCTGGTACTCTCTCAGATTCTGAGTGTACAGGATGATTGGTGGTGGCAGGAAGATGTAGCATTTTATGGAGAACCTGAACCTGTGCACCTCCCGCCTTTTGGAGAAAGTGTTCGACTGAAAGTCGGTGATACCCCTACAGGAGTGGTGTGGAATCGCGGCGTTCAACCCAGCTTGGGCGAGATCTTGGGCGGGATATTGGGGCCCCGCGCCCAAGATGAATTGGGGACAGCTTTTTGGAAAGATCTTTTCAGTCTTCCCGGGCTCCCGGTAGCCCATATTATTGAAGGTGAGACAGTATACCGGCTTTTTGAGATAGTTGATGAAGAGATACAGTGGCAAGAACTTTCTGACCGGGAAGGGTACCTCTACCAGGAGTGGCCCGAGTTCCTGGCTCCTCTGAAGGGGTAAAATGGTTTTTTGGAATTCCTCTCTCGAATGTTATCGGTACCCGTAAAGAACAGTGAGTCAAGTTTTTACACGCTCCATTGCTCCACTCATTACCATAGAAGGGGGTGTACACAGTGGATTACAGCTTGAAAATTGGGGGTGCAGCCGGCCAAGGTGTTCAAACTGTTGCCGACAGTCTCTCCAAAGTTTTTTTGCGTCACGGCTATTCCGTTTTTGCCACCAAGGACTATCAATCCCGTATCAGGGGCGGTCATACATTCACCCAAATACGCATAGCCGATCGGCCTCTTTCCGCCATGAGTGAACGCGTGGATCTCCTGGTGTGCCTGAATGAGGAAACATATACACTGCATGCATCGGAGGTTCAGGATGGTTTTGTTCTGGGTTCGATTCAGGAAGAAAGAGATTTTCCAGCCACTGTCATTCAGGTGGACTTCAAAAAAATTGCCCGGGATTTGGGAAACCAGTTGTACGCTAATATGGTGGCAGTAGGGTCCGTATTGGGCCTGCTCGGGTTAGAGCTTACGGAGATGGAAAAGCTGATAAAAAAATACTTCGAAAAGAAGGGGAACGAAGTAGTCGAAGGAAATATTTCGGCATTGCGGTCTGGGAAAGATGCACTTACTGATAACAGGCATTCCCCAGTTCTCAAGGATATACAGAAAGAAAGCGATAATGAGAATATTTTGTTAAACGGGAATGATGCTGTGGGACTCGGTGCGGTTTTGTCCGGTTGCTCCTTCTACACCGGCT
>PWXL01000037.1 GCA_003561145.1 Candidatus Atribacteria bacterium | reverse complement strand
TTTGGGTCACAGGCTCTGACAAATCGCCTCCGGGCGGCGAAACCGCCCCGATAACACTCAAGGATCCCTGCCTGTCCTCGCTTCCCATGCACTCAACCCGGCCGGCCCGTTCGTAGAAACTGGCTATACGGGTACCGAGATAGGCGGGAAACCCTTCATCCCCGGGCATCTCTTCCAGGCGGCCTGAAATTTCCCTCAGCGCCTCAGCCCAGCGGGAAGTCGAATCGGCCATGAGCGCCACTTTATACCCCATGTCACGGTAATATTCGGCAATCGTGATCCCCGTGTACACCGAGGCTTCTCTCGCTGCAACGGGCATGTTAGAGGTATTGGCAATCAGAACCGTTCTTTTCATCAGTGGTTCGTTTGTATAGGGGTCGATAAGTTCGGGAAATTCCATCAGCACATCCGTCATCTCGTTCCCCCGCTCACCGCAACCGACAAAAACAATGATATCGGCATCCGACCACTTGGCCAGCTGGTGCTGCACCACTGTCTTTCCACTCCCAAAGGGACCTGGAATACAAGCAACCCCTCCCTTGGCGATAGGAAAGAAGGTATCGATAACTCTTTGTCCGGTCACCAGTGGTTCGGCGGGAACAAGTTTCCGCTTGAAGGGGCGGGGACTCCGTACCGGCCAGCGTTGCAACATGGTAACGGGCACTTCTTTTCCCTCTTCATTTTCTATTACCGCAACCGTTTCTTCTATGGTAAAAGACCCTTTCTCCACTGACTTTACTTTTCCGGAGACATTAGGCGGTACCATCACCTTGTGAGAGATGGTGGTGCTCTCCTGCACCTGGCCTAAAACGTCGCCACCCTGGACCTTTTGTCCTTTTTGCATTTTCGGCTCAAAGTCCCACTTCTTTTCCCTGTTCAGGGAGGGTACCTCGATTCCCCGTGTAATGAAGTCACCAGCATGCTCACGTATTACTTCGAGTGGTCGCTGGGTCCCGTCGAAAATCTGTCCGATCAACCCCGGTCCCAGTTCCACGCTCAAGGGCTCAAAAGTAGACTCCACGGGTTCCCCCGGTTTGATTCCGGCCGTCTCCTCATACACCTGTATAATGGTGTTATCGTGCTCCAGTTCGATGACTTCCCCAAAAAGACGATCTTCTCCAACTTTTACCATATCATACATCTTTGAACCTTGTAGACCGGAGGCAACTACCACCGGACCGTTAATACTCAGTAAAAATCCTTTGGTGTTTTCATTCATGGACATCATTCCTCTCCGCGCAGCAGTATATCGCTTCCGATAGCCTGAACAACGAGCTTCCGCATAAAAGAGCTCCCTCTGCCCTTTTCGTCGGGGCGGGTTGGGATACCCAGTATCGTAGGGAGCGCTTCCGCTCGCAGATCGGCGAAATGTTCTTTTACGAGATCATAATAACGCCACTCTACAAAAATAAGTGAATAGTCATTCCGCCGTAAACTGGGAAGTTGTTTTTGGACACTTTCCAATGTGTTGGCGGAAAAAGTATCGAATCCCATTCCCGTGAAACACAGGGTATTTTCTTCTCCGCCGACGAAAGCAAGTTTAGAGCGTGCATCATTCATGATAACACTCCCGAACTTTGGCTCGCAGATCATCTTCAGCAAGAGCAAAATATTTCCCCAACAAAAGAATCCGCAAGTTTCGTATATCAGTCAGCCTGGCATATAAAAACCCGAACACCGGTTCCGGACCAAAAGCCGACATTCTATACCTTCTGATATACTTCATCAGGTAGTCATCCATAACCTTTTCCATTTCCGCCAAGGCATGCGGGTCTCCCTGGAATGCACCCTCATTGGTAACGAGGTCGGTAAACCCCATCTTAACAATCGTTTCCTGAGCTTTCTCTTCTGAACCGGAAGCAAGGTCTTCCAGATCTTCAAAACGAATATACCGGTTCTCGAAATATAAACGGCGCAATGTTTCAGCTGAACGTTCCTGAAAACGTGCGCGTAGAGACGCCCGGATAAATGCAAACATGACGTAAGCTATAATCCAGTTCCGCAAGACGACACTTTCGAACACATGTCTCATCTGTAAAGCTTCCTGGAGTGCATACCGGTCGAGGACACATTCCGGAAGCTGGGGGTGTTTTGTATTCTCATATTCCATGCGTGCTTCCTCCAGGCCATGACGCATGGCATCAGGAATAATTTCTTGACTTTCTCCACCGACAAACCTCTGAAGCTTCTCCCGGGGAATCTCACCAGGATATTCCTGTGTTTCCTTGCCTGATGATGCGAAGAACCGCTTCAGAACCAACTTCGCGTTGGCATAGTCAAATGGGAGGGTAAAAAAGCGGGCTATTTCCTTACCGGCAAGGTGGCTTCCCATCTCTCTCACGGAATTCCAATAAAACGCCGACAAAGCCCGGTCTATAGCTTTGGGTTCTTCTTCGAGGTTTTGAACGGTTTCCCCCACCCCTGTGATTTCCGACAAAATACGGCGTGTGTGTTCCAGATTGTCAGCCCGCAATATACTTTCCACTGTGCGGTTGCTGAGAATCCCTTTTTCCATTACCCTGATCCGTCCAATGAGGTACGAATACCGGGTATTCTCATTGGGATGGGGATTTTCTGTAATGATCTTCATGCTTCCTCTTCCAAAAACAATATTTCGGCGACTTCCTTTTCATGCTCACGGAATATTTCATCAAGCAGGGAGGAAAAACTCACATTCACCAACATACCACCTTTGCGCAGAAAAAATCCCCGCTCGATATCTTCCGTTTCTCCACCATATGAAAAGGATGTTTTTTGAGCCTTATTGAGTTTTTTTACAAATTCTTCTCCCAGGGATTTGGCTTCGTGAGGAGCCATCAATATTTCTTCATCCCGACTTTGAGAAACGCGTACAATCATGTTTGTACAGAATTTCTCATACTTCTTCTCGATATGCTTTCCAAAGGTTTGAAGAAGTTTTTTGCGAACTTCTTTCAAGGCTTCCGATTTCACTCGCCCCAGGAGATTGCGACCGGACATCTTCGCTTGGGCGAGCTCTCGTTGAACGAGTATTTCCGTTTCGCGTCTTCGTTGTTCCAGGAGTGTCTCTGCTTCTTCTTCGATGGAGCGCTGAGCATGATCAACTTTTTTGGCCGCTTCTTCCTCTGCCGTTGTGATGATAGCCCGTTTTTGCTCCTCAGCCTCGCTTTCGATTTTCTTTAAAATGTCATCGAGCGCCATAACTTGACTCTCCTACAATTGGATTGCATTCAAAAGCAGAATAGTCGCTAACAACGCCAAAACAGCATAGGTTTCGACAATGGCCGGGAGGATAATAGCCTTTCCGGTCTGTTCCGGCCTTCGTGCAATCAAGCCGATACAGGCGGCTGATGTCTTCCCCTGGTATATCCCCGACAACAAACCGACGATCGCTATGGGCATACAGGAAAAAAGAAACTGCAAACCCTGTGATACATTGACTTCTGCTACCGCACCTTCAAACACCCCTAATTGGATGAGCACCCAAAAACCGGCGAGCAAGCCGTAAATTCCCTGAGTACCCGGCAAAGCCTGGAGAAGCAGAACTTGACCGAATTTTTCCGGGTCCTCGGTCATAACTCCAGCTCCTGTCATGCCGGCGATACCCACTCCGACTGCTGAGCCGATTCCTCCAAGTCCTATCGCAAGTGCTGAACCGGCAATTGCAAAAACGATTCCGTCGATCGGCATAGTGGTGTATAACCTCCTTATGTTAGGTAATTTTTGTATATTTATCGCTGTACGAGAGGGGCTTGAATTCTTTACCCCCCGACTCATAGAACTTGGTAAAAAATTCCACGTAATGGAGACGCGCAGAATGCACGAAAGCACTCAAGCCACTCATAGCGATATTGAAAACGTGGAACAGCAAAAAAACGAAGACAGCGATCAGCCAGCCGATGAGGGGAGACCCGCTGAACAGTTCTGCCAATGTACGAGCCAGTATGGCGACAATATATGTAGCCAGCCCCAAGGCAAAAAGACGGGAATAAGAGAGCACGTCACCAAGGTAATTCACCAGGTTGTACAAACTGAGAACGCCTGAAAATACCTTCATTATGGGGTTCTTTTGATGCCTCCCCTGGGTGGCTATCAAAAACAACACCATTACGATCAAAAAGGCCATTGCCAGTGTTTCATAGTCAGGAGCTATCGTCATGGCCGCAAGATAAGCAATAATGGAAAGAACAAAGAAAAACCAGCTCAGGTTGTCCAGTATGGCGAGTGTGTATTTTTTCCTGCGCCACTCCTTCAAAAAACCGACCATCATACCGACTAAAACCTGGAATACCCCCAATCCCAGGGTAAATATCAACATGGGCAACGGATTGACCAAAGGATCGATGAGCATGAGTTGTTCCCGCATGGCGGTCAAGAAACCGAGAGCAGGAGGAAGGTACTCAAATGCATCCCCCAGCCATGAACCGGTAAACGCCCCCACAATGATCGCTCCTACACCGCACCAGGCAAACATCTTGAAAAAAGTACGCGTTGAATCAGCTAATGTATGCAATTTGGAGGAAGCGACAAAACCCGCAATTGCCATAAGGACTCCGTATCCTACGTCTCCTATGCAAATACCGAAAAAAAGAAAGAAGAATACAGCCACCAGGGGAGTAGGGTCAATTTCTGAGTAATGGGGCATCCCATACAGAGAGGTAAGGACCCTAAAATTGCTTACCCATGATGAGTTCTCGAGCTCAATCGGGACAGCCTCGTCCGGTTCCGGATCCCGCTCGTGCAACACCCATTCCTTCCAGCGGGAAGAGAGTGCTTTTTCGATGCGGGGAACATCTTCTGCTTTCGACCATCCGCTGATAAGACAGGTAGCATCTGTCCATAATATTTTTCCCTCATTGGTACACCGTTGCAGGTGGCTTTCAACAAGATCATGAAATATTTTCAAGTCATTTTCGAATTTTTTATAGGTCGCAGCCTGGTTTATGTATTCTTCTCTTTCTCGTTCCAGTTCGTCAACTTTTACCTGGACTCTTTCAGCCGCTTCCCGCGGAGTCCCCTCAAATGCCTTGGGAAGAGAAATACCGGTGATGGAATGTTCATGAAGGACAGCATCCAGAGTTTCTTCCAGCTCCCGGTGAATCACGGCTAAAACCAGATGCTGTTTTCTCTGGGAGGGATAATCGTATATGGCCCATGTCTCTCCGGATTTTTCCAATTCTGCCTGCAGAGTATGCAACTGTTCGGGAAGCAACTCGAAGAGAAAAACTTTTGTGCTATTTGTATCTTTTAGATCTTCGAGTGCAATATCTGCCACCTCGATACGGTATAAAAAATCCAAATATGAGTGATAACGATTTAAATTATTGCGAATCCCATTGATTTTTTCTTCCATGCGTGAGCATTCCTTGTATACACGTTCATAATCAAAACGCTCACCAAGAAACTTTTCTTTGTCAATTTCCAATTTTTCCGGAAAAAATGTTTCCAGAGGCGAGGGTTTCTTCTCCTGGTATTTCCGGATAAATCCCAGGCAGAAACGAACCTCTGAAAGCTCTCTTTCCAAATCTTCAACCTGCACACCAGTGCGTGTCACCAAATCTTTATTCACCGGCTCTTCTTCACTTATTTCGAGTACGCACATATCCTGAAGGAGTCGGAAGACTTCTTCACGGTGGGCATGGTGAATCAACAGGTTGATCTTTTTCATTCGCTTGACAGCCATGTCATTCTCCCGTTTTTTCCAGTAAATGCTGCACAGCTTGTTCGGTCCGCCTGGACACCTTTTCTTTCAAACGGTTGGCCTTCTCTTCATACTCCTTTTTCAATTTTCCGGCTTCCTCGTCACCTTCGGCAAGACGCTGTTCCCGTCTTTTTTCTGCTTCTTTTTCCGCTTCCTGCAAGCGGGAAGAACGTAATGAATCAATTTTGTTTTCGGCATCCGCTTGTATACGGCCGGCTTCCTTTTTCGCTTCCTGGATCTCCCTCTCCTTTTTTTGTTCCAATTCCCGGATACGGTTCACTGCATCGACAACCACGTTGGCATTCCTCCTCAATGGGCAAAATGACCATTTGTGTACTGTAACAAAAGAGCGGATCGTTTTCAAATATTATAAAGCATTTTTGTACACCTTCCCCAACCTGCTACAATGAATGTAAAAAGTTCAAGCCACCGCTCACAACGAACGTCTCACTATTGACGGAAATGAAATCTGGAGGTGATATATATGAAAGCGCTCGTGATTTTTTACTCCCGTACGGGAACCACACGCAGCATGGCGGAAACCATTGCT
>PWXL01000275.1 GCA_003561145.1 Candidatus Atribacteria bacterium | reverse complement strand
GACCTCTCCGCAGTATCACGGTTTACGTCAACGATTGCAACAAGCTCTCCTTCGGGGATATAGTGAACAAGATTGTTTGCGTGCACCATACCGGCTCTGCCGGCACCGACCAAGACAAAACGTACTGGCTTCAATGCGAGCCTCCTTTGTCAATACGGTGAGAAGTGAGACGTAAGAAGTAAGACGTGTCTCAATCCTCGAATTGAAACTACATTTTCATTCCTTGGGGCCCTCGGTGGGCCGAGGGAGTGCCTCCTCTTTATAATGCGTTCGTCAAAGTACATATCTTCAAAACCTTTAGCAATGCCACCAACTAAACCAATCCGGGCATTTCTTACCTTTTTTAGTGCTTTCATAGCCAAAAGAGTAATTTGGAAACGTTCCTGGAATAATTCCGAATCCGGGTATCCGTACAACCATTTGAAAGGTATTTAATACTGATCAAAATATTTCCCGAGAATAGCTCCATACATGTCTAACCCATAAAAGGAATTCAATTGCAAAACTCCGCTTTTTTGGGTTCCTGCGCAGACCACAAGCCTATGGCACTTTTCATTCTGGCGAGAGGCAACAAAACCCGATCTACTCCAAGACTTGCACTAAAAATAAAGGTAAAATCGACACCCTTATCATCAATGAAGCGGGAGGCCTTTTCCGCTTCCTCCTCGATACCTAAAAGTTCAGGCCAAACAACATATTCAAAATCCATCTGGTCCTTCACCTTGTCTAAAGATTGAGATACCTTCTGAAACACGTCCTGGTCATTACCCGGCATGTTTGGATGAATTACTCCTATTAATCCGATAGTCACTTTATTTGATTTCATGAAAAACCCCTTTCTTGCATTTAATTTGTTTATTCCTCTTCAAAGCGTAACAATACCTTCAGTGCATCTCCTGACAAGGCCAATTCGATCGCTTCACTATACTTTTCAAAGGGATAGACAGCGGTGACAAAATCTCTGTAAGATAATTTTTCTTCCTTGATCCACTTCAGCAGTGGCTCCTGGGCTGCTGCTTCCCTGAATCGAGTCGGCCACTGGTGGATCAACACGTTGAAATTGAAGGGAGCATCTTGCTTTTCAATCGTTATAGCCGGAGCATCGATCACCCCGTATATGCAGATCGCTCCACTCATCTTCAACCAGGGAAGACCTCGGTTGATGATCTCAGGTTTACCCACAGCATCAATCACGGCATCAACCTTTTGACCGAGTATTTCTGGCAAACTTCTCAGTTCCGGCTCATCGAAGGAAAATGTCTGGTCGGCTCCCATCTGTTCCGCCTTTTTCCGTTTTTCTGGCAAGGGGTCTACAACGCCTATGAATTTCAGTCCTAAGAGCTTGCCGAATTTCACAAAACTGAGACCGACCGGTCCAGCCCCAAAGACCATTATTCGATCTCCTCTTTTCAAACCAAAATCATCGAATCCCCCAAGGACTTCTCTCCAAGTACACAGGCACACCGCTGCTTCTAGGGGTATATCGTCCGGTATCGACCGTTGGACCTCGTTTACCTCGACCCAACCATGCTCTGCATCGGCCACTCCATCCTCTACCATCGCTCTATGATCAGTTGCCATAATAAATTGGGAAAATCCTCCCCAACCAGAAGCAAAAGATTTACTGGCTGGCTGCAAAACCAAACCTCCAATTACCCGGTCACCCGCCTGAATGTAACGGACTTTATCACCGGTTTCAACCACAATACCTACGGACTCATGTCCGAGCAGTAACGGATAGCGATCAAGACCCTGAAAATGACCCTCAATGATTTTCTTGTCCGTAGCATTACAAAGAGCAGCCATTTTATTCCTGATTTTAACCTGATAGGCTCCAAGTTCGGGCTCAGGAAGCTCTACAATCTCTACTTTTCCCGGTTCAACGACTGCCAGTGAATACATACTCAATCCTCCCTTTAAAAAATAAAAACTTTGGACATACAGCTCTTTCTCATTTCTTTTCCAAATTTGATCTTCATTTTCAATGCCTTCACAGACCTTGAATGGCGGATGGAAAATTGAACGGTTCATTAAATATCTACTTTTTGGTTCACGTTCAGCTGGCAGGTGAACTACTTACTGGTGCTTCCCAAATCCGATAATCTTGTGAAACAACTTTTTAAGCTGACAGTTAAGAGGCAATGCGTCACAATAATCGGGAAAGTCCATTTATGCTTTTTGGACAATATATAATATGAAATTAATAAAATATATTACCAAATTACTGCTATAATCAGTCCAAAAGGATATAATTGTGGGAAGTTTGTATTGGATTATGGATTATTTTAGACAGCAATGATGATAATGACAAAACCAACTCTCCCAGTGCTTGGTTAAGGGATTTTGTGCCTACATCCCCCACTAAACTATTTATTTGATCGCACCGCTTACAATACCTTTGACAACATAGCGCTGCATGGTTAAAAATGCAATGACCATTGGAATAATAGTAATTATTGTAAATGCATTCACAACAGACCAATCTTGAATTCCCATTGTCTCTCTAAGAAGGAAAAGCTGATAGGGAAGGGTCCGAGACTCTGCAGAAGTGGTAAAGGCCATAACAAAAGGAAATTCGTTCCATGCCTCACGAATACAGTAGATCAATACAGCTGCTATACCAGGCCAAGCAACAGGTATCATAACGTAAAATAAGGTCTGCCACAGGGAAGCACCGTCAATGGTTGCCGCATCTTCCAGGCTCTTTGGAACGGTTGCAAAAAAGCTCGCTAGGATCCATGTAACAAACGGCACTGCGGTTGCTGTATAGGTTATGACTAAAGCGAGTCTTGTATCAAGTAAACCAAAGGAAACGATCATATGATAAAGAGGAACAACTAAACTGACACGAGGAATTATCCGGGGCACCAAGATAAGGATCAGCAAAATGTGTCTCCAGCGAAAAGCATAACGTGCAAAAGCGTACGCTGCCAATATACCGATGGCAGTCGCCAGGAATGTCGAAACGATTGATACAAATGTGCTGTTGTAGGTAAAATTCCAAAAACCATCGGAACTTAATACTTCACCATAGGCCCTCAGGCTCGGATTGGCAGGCAAAAAGGTTCGAGCCTGGTAAATTTCAATTCTAGTCTTGAAGGAAGCACTCAGGGCCCATATCAAAGGAGTGAGGGCCCAGGCAGATAAAATGATGACGGGAATCCATACGAGGTTGTTGATAACAAGACGTGCAGCTTTTCTCATATTAACCTCTCTCGCTTTTTACTGTACGATCCATGAATACACCTTTTGAAATGTCGATTTAGACTTTGAATGTCTTCAAATAGAAAAGACTCATAAACGCATTGATGATCAACAGCACTATCACGATTGCAGAGGCCATTGGATAGTCCAAACCCTGGAATGCAAGGCGGTACATCATCACGGCCAATACTTCGGTAGCTCTTCCTGGCCCCCCGCCGGTCGTTGGCAATACCACGTCAAAAATATTGAAGCTGGCAAAACTCAACCAGATCAAGCTAAAGCCAAACATTGGCTTAATTAAAGGCAAAGTTATTTGCCCTAGAGTCCTCACACCAGAACATCCATCAACTGCTGCTGCATCATAGATCTCAGTATCAATAGTTTGCAGGCCAGAAAGAATAATCAAAGTGGAAAAAGGAGAAATAAACCAGGTATTGGTTAAAATGAGGACAAACATAGCTCTCGTAGGATGGGCTAACCACCCAACCGGCGCCAACCCGAAACTTTCCATAATGATATTAATCAGTCCAGCGTTTCCACTGAACAGAAATCGGAACATTACTGCAGCGGCAATCCCAGAAACCATCCACGGTATCAGACTGATTGCCCGGACTGCACCTTTGAACCCTTGTATTTTATAGATACTCAAAGCGAAACTAAGAGAAACAATTATTCCCAGAAGTATTGTACCACCAACTAAGGTCGCTGACCTCAGAAGGGCATTTTGAAATTGCGGGCTTGTAAACAGCTCCATATAGGTTGCGAGTCCGGCGAATTCGTTTTGGAAGGTCAGGGGATTCAGCTTGTGTAAAGACATCATGAAACTCCAGCCAACACCATAACCGAGAATACCCATGACAATAAGAATCGCCGGCCCTATTAATAAATAGGGCGTTAGTTGTTTTATCAATAAGTTGTTTCTACTTCTTGTCACCGGTTTAGTACTTGACATAAAAGAGCTCCTCGGTGTGCTGATAATTGCGGATATCGGAGCATGCTCCGATATCCGCGTGGCATTTCTGTCCTCTTTCTTATTATGGAATTAATTTATTCATTTCTTCCTGATATCTTCTCGCCATATCCGCAGGATCTTCGTCAACATTCGTAATGGATTCCTGTAATAAGTCTCTCCATAGATCTTCCATTTCAGAAGCTCTTAAGTGAACCTCCATAGGCCCCATTTCATGCATGTAAGCATATTTCTCCGCAGCCCATGGCTTGGCTTCAACATAAGCAGGATCTTCTATAACGCTCATTGTACTGGTCGGTTGATAGCGCTTGGCCACCTCACTTACAATCTCCGGACTGGCAAGATAGCGAAGTACCAGGGATACTTCATAAGGGTGTTCAGTCTGAGCACTGACATAATATGGCCACCCGATAAGCATCAGTTTACGCTCTTCCTCGGCACCGGGACGATAAGGATTTGGAATCTGATCCCATTTTTCCCTGTAGGGCAGCTCTTCCTCAATGGTGGGATAGATATTCCAGCCAATTGGAGCCATAGCGGCTCTTCCACCAATAAAAGCGGTTCTCATTTCACCCGAATCCCATGCTAACGTTTCGGGGTGTATCAAACCTTCCCTAGCCAGGGTTTGATGGAAGTGGATCAAGTAATGCCCTGCCTCTGAATCGATCTGAGGGATGCCGTTTTCAAATTGACCACCCATGGCCATAAATTTACCGACAATCCAAATCGGTTCAGTAACCCGGGAGCCAATCAAAGAAAGACCGGTCATTTCATCTTTTACTGCTCTGGCGATTTCTAAAACATCATCCCATGTTTGTGGAGCATCAAATCCATAGCGTTCCAGGACATCCTTGCGGTACACGAACCAACTACCATTGGTTCCGAAATGTATTCCTAAACCATATGGGACCCCTTCCCAGCTTGCCAGATCCCAGCCGTATGAGGCAATATCTTCATAGAATTCGGGATCTTCTTCCTTCCAAACCTCGAACCACTCAGTCATATCCATCAGTGACTCACGGGCAATGAGTGGTCCTACAGCATTCTGTCCCACCTGTATGATGTCGGGAGCTATACCTGCCATGTAGGCGCGTGTATATGCAGCCACAACTTCCTCCAACGGTACAACATCTGTAGTAATGGTAATGTTTGGATACATTTCATGGAAGGTTGCAAACTGATCAGCGGGTATAAAGGCATCTCGTCCAAACCAGACAGTCAATTCTATCTGTTCATCAGGACTGGCGAAAACGGATTGGGCGGTTGCCAATACAAAGACTAAGAGAAACAGTGAAAAGATTGTAAACATCTTAATGCTGAGTGAACTTTTACGATCCATCTTTACGAACCTCCTATAATGATTTTCTCATAATTTTCCCTTTCGGCTTTTCCGAATAATTAAGAATACATTAACGCCCCCTTTTTTACTCCAAACTAGAGTTTAGAGTGTGTACATTTTTTATGCTAGCCAAAGATTTTTCAATACCCTCAATCAACCCCCTTCTTTACCCTGACGAGCAATATTGTTTTCAAAAACTTCCACATTTACTTTTCCCCTGTCTCCCCTGAAACGTGATTGGAAGTAATCCATGACAGTGTCGTTATCTGTAAAAGTTATATTCTTCATCAAGAAAATGGGAGAACCTTTCACAACACTCAATTCCTCTGTGTCAAGTGTATCAGCTACTACCGCTTCCAGGGTAATCTCCGCCCGGTAGGGGTGAAGACCAAATTTTTCTCCCAAACACCGGTACAGGGAGCGATCATTTAAGTCCTCGCTGAGTATCCCGGGACATAACTTGTGCGGCAAATGATTGACGACACGCACAAGGGGAGTATCTTCCAAATACCGGATCCTCTTGATCACAACAACCTCCTCGCCTTCACCAATGTCAAGGGTAGTAGCAAGTCCCGGTGAAGCCCGTACAATGTTTTGCTCGAAGACCCGCGTTTTGAGCTGGTATCCTTTTTGAGCCATATCTTCGTGGAAAGTGACAAATCTCTGGATAAACCCATAGTTCAGCTTGGGTCGCACAACAAAGGTGCCCCGGCCTTTTTCCCGTTCCAGCAAACCTTCATAAACGAGTTCTTT
>PWXL01000194.1 GCA_003561145.1 Candidatus Atribacteria bacterium | reverse complement strand
GTTTCCTCCGGTACTTCCAAAAGAGGTGGGTTTTTTATCAGGGGTTTCTCCTTTTACCCATTTCCATATATACTCATCTACGGCCCGTTTTTCGGGCCAAAAGCATAGATTGCCACGCACCACATACTGGTGGTGCTCGTAAGACTAAGAATAAGTGAAACAGTGAGTCGGGAGACGTATGAAGTGAGACGAGGAACGACCAGGGCAACAAATGCGGTGTGGCCGGTAAGAAGTGAGTTTTTTACTCCTCACCTCTCACTCCTTACTCCTCACGGCATTTAAACGGGAGGCACTTCAAGCGTTGTTCAGGATAATGGATCGCTATATAATGAAACAGAATGCCGCCGGTATGTTTACCTGGGTGGGAGCCGTGACCATAGTCATGCTGGTCCAAACATTGTTTGAACTCGCGGATTTTTTTGTCAATAAACGGGTTCCTCTGCTCATAGTATTGCAGATATTGCTCCTGTATATCCCCGCACACATGGTGATGACTTTTCCTATTGCCAACCTCTTGGCTGCCCAGCTTACCCTTGGCCGGTTATGCAGGGAATCGGAACTGGTAGCAATAGAAGCGGGAGGGGTGAGCTTGAAGCGTTTTCTGCAGCCTTTTCTTATACTGGCGGTACTGGTGAGTATCGGTTCTTATGCGTTGCATGACTTTGTCGTCCCCGAGACCAATCATCAGGCGCAAACCCTCATGAGGGAATTCGTCTATAGAGAAGGTCCTCCCCGTATCGAACAGAATGTGTTTTTCCGTGATGCTGATAACAGGTACTTTTACGTGAACGAGCTTGATAATGAGAGCTGGGAAATGCGTAATGTCATTGTCTATGAGTTAAAAAGGCGGAGGGATTATCCTGACGTTATATTGGCTTCAACCGCCCTGTGGGTTGATGAACACTGGATTTTGAAAGAGGGTGTCACTCACCGCTACAATGAGCAGGGACAGTTGGTGCAGGAAATTGAGTTCTCCGAGATGACCATAGACATGCGGGAGGAATTGAAGGACTTTTTCGCCCGCCAGCGTACTCCCGAAGAAATGGGTACCCGGGAGCTTTCCCGCCAGATCGATATTCTTCGACAAGCCGGAGCGGGAACTGAGAATTATGAAACTGCATACCATCTCAAGGTAGCCATACCTTTCTCTGCCTTGGTGTTTGTGCTTTTCGGCCTTCCGCTGGGTATACAGCGTACCCGTGATACCCGGGCACTGGGTGTGATTGTTACCGTTATTCTCGCTTTTGTATATTACATGATGTTATCGGTTTTTCGTTCCCTTGGACGGGGAGGTATAATGGAACCCTGGCTTGCCGCTTGGATGCCGGATTTTATATTCGCATTTATGGGTATGCTCTTGTTTTTTTCTGTAGACCGCAAGTGAGGTGATACAATGCGTTCTTTTCCCTTAATCGTGGTTGCCATTTTTCTTTGTGTATTCGTGTATTCGCTACCTTCCGCTTTTTCAGAGGAGGACCTGTTCACCCAGGCTCTGGAGGCCCGTTACCGGGGAGACTTGGATGAGGCATATCACCTTTTCGAGCTCTGCGTGGAAGAGGGTATCCGGGCACACGATGCCTACTTCGAAATGGGCCTTATTTTGATTGAACGGGGAAACTTATCTTCATATCGGCGGGCACTCAGGCTATCGGAAAGGGCTGTTCAGGCCTTCCATGAGTATCTTGAAGGACATCCGGAAGACCATGGTGCCTGGTTCCGCCTGGCATATATTCATGAAGTACGCAGCGAAGCACCGGGAATTTACGAATGGGAAGAGGCACTGCTGGCCTTGGAAGAGGCGCTTGAGATTTCTCCTGAAAATGACTTTTACATGCTGCATCTTGGTTACGTTTATTATAAAATGGGAGAGTCAGAGAAGGCCCAGTCTGTTTTCCACCAAATACTGGAGCACGAACCTCAGTATTGGGAGGTGCGCTATTACCTGGCTCTTTCGTATGTGGAGACCGGGGATAGGGAATCGGCCCGCGATGAGTTGCGTCTCATCGCTGACAACCTCCCTGCAGAAACAGACCTTGCTCAACGGGCCAGGGCCGAGTTAAGGAGATTGGGGGATTCATAGCATGTCTGTGCGTTGCTCTGCGCTCGTACTGTATCTGCTGGTATGTGCTTGTGGCGCTCTCGTTTTCACGGCGGCCGGTTGTGGAACAGGACCGGGACCAGTGGATACCGGAACCGTGCAGGGCCGGGTGGAAGATGGGGGTGTACCATTGGAAGGCGTCCGGGTGGAATCGGAAAGTGCCCATACCCGCAGTAACAGTGAGGGAGACTTTTTGCTTGAAGGAGTTCCGGTCGGAAGCCGCTACGTGTTCTTTTCCCGTGAAGACCTGGTCGGAACTTTCAAGAGGGTATGGGTAGAAAGAGGGGCTGTGACACTTATCAACCCCGGTGGCGTGGTCGAACTTACACAACTCAGCGAGAGCGGGTTGGGTGAGTATGTCTTTTTACTGTACGAGGAGGGACTCTACAAACAAGCGTTAGCGGAGGGAGAAAAATTTGCATCATCCTATCCGAACAGCACTGCGGGACCAGGTGTAAAATTCGTGCAGGGTGCTTCTCATTATTACCTGGGCAATCATTCACAAGCGGTAGATATACTTATAGTCATGGCTGACGCACATCCTGACAACGAGTTTGCCGATGACGCACGGTATTTGGCGGCCAAGAGCCTGGGGGAAGGGCTAGGTGATTACACCGCTGCCATAACGCAATACAGGCAGCTTGTGAATAGGTATCCCCAAAGCCCCAAAGCAGGTCCTGCCTATCTCGAGATGGCAGACTGCTACTATATCCTAGGCTCTTTCTATGAAGCCTCACAGATCTATGAGAAGGCCTTGGAATACGGCGGCGATGTGGAGCGTAAAGCCATCTATTCTCTGGCACACTGCTACTCGAAGATGAACCAGCACGAGAGAGCGGCCGCACAGTTTGCGCTCTATGTCAGCCGATATCCCGATACCGCTTTGTCTGATGATGCCCAGTATTTCGAAGGAGCTTCCTATTACCAGGTTGGTATGTATCCGGAAGCATTGGCCGCTTTCCGGCGGACGGTGGAACGCTATCCCCAGGGTACATGGTATAACGGCATTCCTATCGCACCAGCCGCTCTATTTCACCAGGGATTGTGCCTGGAGAGGATGGGTCGTTTCCTGGAAGCCTACGACATATACCATGCCATTATTCGGGATTACCCAGACGCCCAGTGGGCGGACGGTTCCTCCCTTATAAAAAGCGCGCAGTTTCGAATTGATTGGCTGGAAGCCAACGTGTTATAGCGTTCCTCCCATGGATAAACACTGCGATGACGGAGAAGACCGACCGGGAAATCATTAATGAAGTGTTAGACGGGAATACCGAGATCTTCCAGCTTATTATTTTTCGATACCAGAAAGTCATCTTCAATTACATTTACCGTATGGTGAAACATCGGCAGGAAGCGGAAGATTTGGCCCAAGAGACCTTCGTGCGGGTCTTTTCCAAGCTGAAGCGCTACGACCACGCCTACGAATTTTCCACCTGGATATACAGGATTGCACTCAATGTCTGCCGTGATTTTTTCCGGCGGAAGAAGTTTTTCTTTTTTTCATTGCAAAATCCCGTGGGTGAAGAGGAAGAGTCGGAATTTGCCGACTTCATCGCGCAGGAATCCTTTTCCGACCCGGATGGTGTTATCCTCAATCAGGAATTGAAGCTCGAAATTGAAAAAGCCATATTGCGGCTCCCTGTCAAGTTCCGGGAAATAATCGTATTGCGACATATCGACGGGTTATCTTACGAGGAAATTGCGAACGTCACTTCTCTTCCCATTGGAACGGTAAAAACTTATATCTACAGGGCTCGCAAGAAGCTACAGGATGACCTGAGGAAATATTTGGAATGAAACCAATTCCCCTGTTTCTCCGTATTACAAAATGAGGCGATGAGCATGAATATGCATACAAAAAAGGAGCGAAAGCTCGAAAAGCTTCTCGGAAGCCTTCCACAAAAAGAAGTTTCTGAAGGTTTTTCTGAGCGAGTGATGCACGCAATACAGGGCAGAAGACCGGGCATGCCCGTTTTTTCCGAGGTAAAGAAATGGGTGGTGCTTGGCTTGGCTTGTCTTTTCCTGGCTGCGGTATTTCTCAGTGATCTGCCTCTTTTGCCGCAACTCGAGATTACACAGCTGGCGGGCTACCGCAGGGTGGAATTGGTATTTTACTCCCCCAGCCAGAGTCCGAAAACCGTAGCAGTGGCGGGAGATTTCAGCAACTGGGATTACGTGGAGATGAAAGAAATCGGCGATGATTATTGGCAGGTTACCGTGCAGGTCAAGCCTGGCAGGTATCAGTACGCATTTGTGATTGACGGTGAACAGTGGCTTCCCGACCCTCTTTCTCCGCGAAAGGTCGCGGACGGGTTTGGAGGATTTAATTCCGTCCTGGTAGTGAACGGGTTCGCATTAGGCTCCTCTGTGGAATGAAAGTCCTCGGTATTGTTTGTATCCTCGTTCTGTGTATAGGTGTCACTCCTGTCCTGGGTGGTGAGCCTGTGGACTCCCTCATCCGGGATGCTCCCTCTTTCTATGACGAAGATGACAAAGAATATCTCAATTACCGTGTTTCTGAGATCGTTGCAGACATGGAAAAGCAGGGCTTGCCCTCTGATCCCGTAGTACGGAAGCTGCGGGAGGGTCTTCGCAAACAAGTGCTTCCCTATAACATCGTTCAGACCCTGGAGTCAAAGAAGGGAAATATATCAGAAGCCCGCAGCATGCTCGATGAGGTGGATCCAAAGTCCAGCGATGATGTGGACCTTTTACTGAGCCTTGCCCTGTCACTTGAATACGATGTTCCCACCGAAATTGTGCGAGAAGCTCTCAAGGAAACCGCTCAGCAAGATAGTGGCCGCATAGGGATGGTGGTACAATCCCTCTCAGAATTTCTGGAACTGGGGGTGAGTCCGCAGCAAACAGGAACCATCATGCGTCAAGTGGTGGAAAAGAACCCTGATGAGCGTGATATGTACCGGATGACCAAGCTGCTCGAGAGCGCCCGGCGCCAAGGTATAGACCCGCAGCGCACCGCCCAGGTCCTCGAAGGTGCTCTCAACCGTTACGGGAATCTCAATCTGGTAGAGATGGAGGTACAAAACTTTATCTCCGATGCCCGCAGAAGACCCTCACTTGGCACCGGAGAGGGAGCAGTTACATCCCCTCCGGGTATTTCCGGTGGTCCTACTCAAGAAGGAGGGACGGAACCCGCTTCACCCCCTGCAGGGGTTTCACCCACCGAGGAAGTCGGCCCCCGTCCTGATGATTGATAAGAGCCCTATAGGAAGGAAGTCACCAGGTCTCCCACCTCGCTGGTGCTAAGACCCATTTTTCCCGCCTCCATGCTTTTGATCGAACCCGTTTCGAGAGCCTTGATGGTCGCGTTTTCAACTGCCTTGGAGGCCGTAGTTTCTCCCAGTATTTCGAGCATCATGACCATGGCTCCGATCGCAGCCAGGGGATTGATGACATTCATTCCCGTGTACTTGGGTGCGGAACCCCCAATGGGTTCGAACATGGACACTCCTTGGGGATTGATATTTCCCCCCGCGGCAATACCCATACCGCCTTGCACCATGGCTCCGAGGTCTGTGATAATGTCACCGAACATGTTATCGGTGACGATTACGTCAAACCATTCGGGGTTTTTCACCATCCACATGGTGGTGGCGTCAACGTGCGCGTAATCGGTTGTAATGTCCGTATATTCGCTTGCCACTTCGTGGTATACTCTCTCCCATAAGTCAAAGGCATATGTAAGAACGTTTGTCTTCCCGCACAAAGTAAGCTTTTTCTCCTTATCGCGCTTGCGGGTATATTCGAATGCATACCGCAGGCAACGCTCCACTCCCATGCGGGTGTTCACCGACTCTTGTACCGCGACTTCATGGGGAGTCCCCCGGCGGAGGAAGCCGCCGGTTCCTGCGTATAGCCCTTCTGTATTTTCCCGCACCACTACAAAGTCGATATCTTCCGGTCCCTTGTCCTTTACCGGTGTATACACGTTGGGGTACAATTTCACCTGACGCAGGTTGATATACTGGTCAAGGGCAAAGCGGGTACGTAAAAGGATTCCCTGCTCGAGAATTCCCGGTTTCACATCGAGGTGTCCGATGGCTCCCAGGTACAGAGCATCGAGTGTATGGAACTCATCGAGTGCCGAGTCGGGCAAGGTTTCACCGGTTTTTTGGTAGTACTCCCCTCCGAAAGGGTAGTGTACTGTCTCGTAGGAAAATCCGTACAG
>PWXL01000044.1 GCA_003561145.1 Candidatus Atribacteria bacterium | reverse complement strand
TTTAGCGGCGATAATACGTGTATACCTTTGAGAATGCCTCCATCATCATCTCAATATGCCGGTCTTCGTATACAGGATGTGCGGGGAAAGAAAATGTTCTTTCCTCCAACCAGGCGGCATGAGGGCACAATGTTTCACCGTAGTCAATCGATGAAGGATTTGTGTACTCTTTCGAATGGAAGGGGAAATTGACCCGCCCGAATCCATTGTGTTCAAGGAACGCTCTTTCCTTGTACATCTGGGGCCATAACACCGGCATGACAGGTATACCTTCGGCTTCAATCGCTCCCCAAAACTCCTTGATGGAACAGGTAATGGCGTCTGTATCGATCACCAGCGGAAAAAGCCAAAATGATATTTCTTTTCCTTCCTTGCCATGAGGGGGAAGATACACAACAGCTTCGTGTCCGGAAAAGGCCTCCAGTAATTTTTCACCAATGGCTATTCGTCTCGGTTTATTCCAGCTATCAAACCGCTCCAGTTCGCATAAACCGACAATTGACTGAATTTCAGTGAGGCGATAGTTGAACCCCACCTGCTGGTGAATATAAAATAACTTTTTCTCTAATTCGAGGAGACGCAACCGTTCTCGAACATCATAGCCGTGGTCTCGAAAAGAGCGGGCTTTCCAGGCCAAATCTTCGTTGTCGGTAACCACGCACCCTCCTTCACCCGCCGTGGTAAAATGCTTGGACTGACAAAAACTGAAACAGCCCATTTCTCCTATGCTTCCCACCTTTTTACCCTGGTACAGGCTACCATGGGCTTGAGCACAATCTTCAATCACCACCAGCGAATGCTCCTTGGCTATGTCGAGTAAAGCCTCCATGTCAGAGGGAATGCCATACAGATGAACCGGTAAGAGGGCACGGGTCCGAGGGGTAATTTTTCTTCGTACGTCTGCAGGATCGATTGTATGTGTTTCCCGCCGCACATCAGCAAACACCGGAATAGCGCCGGCCTGCAGCACACAAAAGGCCGAGGCGATGAACGAATATGATGGTACAATCACTTCGTCTCCCGGCCCGATATCGCAAGCAGCTAAAGCGGTGTGCAATGCTGCAGTGCCATTTGAAGTGGAAATCCCAAAAGTTGAACCACAGTACTCAGCCCACTTTTTTTCAAATTCCATTCCCCTGTCACCGGTCCAGTAGTTGACCAACCCGTTTTCAAGGGGCTTCAGTGCCTCTTCCCGGCTTTTTTGTGAAAATGAAGGCCAACCGGGGAACGCTTCAGAACATACTGGTTCTCCTCCCATTTTCGCCAACCTTTCTGACATTTTACTTAACCTCCTTCTTATTCTCAGGGGTAAATGCCCCGGACCCGCGTCGCTTCGGCAACTCGGGAAACAGCGATAAGATAAGCAGCCTCGCGCAAGGAAATGGAGCACCTGCGTGCTTCTCCCGCTACAGACCGATAGCTGCACTCCATGATATCTTTGAGTTGAGCGTTCACCTCTGCCTCGCTCCAAAAATATGACTGTAGCCCCTGGACCCACTCGAAATAGGAAACCACAACACCACCAGCACTGGCTAAAATGTCTGGAATCACCGTAATCCCTTTTTCCTGCAAAATGGCATCCGCTTCGGATGTTGTTGGACCATTGGCGGCTTCCACCACGATTGAACATGACATGTTACGCGCTCTTTGTGGAGTTACCTGGTCTTCCAGTGCGGCTGGAATGAACACCTCACAGGGCAGTGAAAATACCTCTTCTTCTTCGATGTGGTCACACCCGTGAAAGCCTGCTACAGTATGATTTTTTTCTTCATATTCCTTTAAGGGTTGCAACGGCAATCCGTCCTCCCGGTATACAGCTCCCCCCACATCGGCTATTCCCACCACCTTACAACCGTAGTCGTCCTGCAAAATGCGGGCGGCCGGGTAACCAACTTTCCCGTATCCTTGCAATACCACCCTCGCCCCCTGCAGTTTGAGTCCGATATCATGGGCGGTAAACCCGGTCACATTAGCCACCCCCCTGCCGGTGGATTCCGTCCTCCCCTGTGAACCCCCTACAATAAGAGGCTTGCCCGTGACCACGGGAAGAACAGAATAACCTTTATTCATACTGAAGGTATCCATGATCCAGGCCATGATTTGGGGACTGGTATTGAGGTCGGGTGCAGGGATATCCGTTTCCGGCCCTAACAGGACATTGATCTCGGTAGCAAAACGCCGGGTAAGCCGTTCAACTTCGGGTGTAGAAAGAGCATAAGGGTCACAGACAATTCCCCCTTTTGCTCCTCCAAAGGGAATATTGACCACCGCGCACTTATAGGTCATGAGCATGGCGAGGGCTCGTATTTCTTCCAAGTTCACTTCCGGATGATAGCGCAGACCTCCCTTGGCAGGTCCACGTATGATGTTATGATGAACACGGTATCCGTGAAATATGTGCGGTTCTCCATCGTCCATCAATACCGGAAAGGAAACAATGAGTTCACGTTTGCAATTATTGAGCATTTCCACCAGGTAGGGTTCAATAGAAAGGCTATCTGAAGCACGCTGAACATTCTGCTGGATATCATTCAACAGTAATGAGGGATTGGCTTGAGAATGGATCATATGGGTACTCTCCTTTCCTGCTTATCACAGAGTTATCTTATACCAGCCCACAGGCAGACTACAAGTTTTTATTATTTCCCTTTTGCACGGTTTCCTGTGACCTCTATAGGTGTTGATGTACCTAATACCATCCTTCTCCAGGAAAGGCTCCTGGAATATACTGAATGTGGTATCGTACCCCGTTTATTGTCGTCACGGCAGCCACGTCAAAGCGGATTTCTGTATAATGCACATTCAAGCTGCGGGATTTGAGAAAAAATAGTGCGGAATTTCGAATTTTCTTCTGTTTTCCAGGGGTAACCGCCTCAGCCGGCTCACCCGCCGTGAACACAGAGCGTGTTTTTACCTCAATAAAGACCAGCGTCTCACCCTCACGAGCGATAATATCTATTTCACCGAAGGGTGAACGGTAATTTCTCACCAGTACTTTCATCTTTCGATTTTTTTTTACCCAGCGGGCTACGCTCTCTTCTCCGCCGGTTCCCCGTTCCAGTCTGTTCATATCGTCGACAAAAGTTCTTCCGGTGACATGGAGATATTCCTATCCGCTCCAGGCAAGAGTGGTGAGCGTTGGTAGCATACCCTTTGTGATTGGCAAAACCGTATTCAGGATATGCCGGCTGATACCAATCCTTCATCAGGTGGTCACGCCATACCTTGGCAACTATTGAAGCAGCAGCAATAGATATACTCTTATTTTCAGCACGTGGCAAGGCTAAAAATGGAATCTGTACCTCCGGTATGCATAGCCAGTCAAGCAGAAGAAAATCCGGGGAACACACACTTGATGCCTGCATGACGGCTTCCCTGAATGCAAACCGGTTCGCTTCAGTGATACCTACAGCCTCGATAAGCCGTTCTCCTGCTACTCCGACTCCCACAGCAAGCGCGTGTTGTAATATCTTCTCGAAAAGCATTTCCCGCCGGGATACACCGAGGACTTTTGAATCACGCAATCCCTGCAGTCGGAAGAGAAATGGAAAAATGACACATCCTGCCACCAGGGGCCCGGCAAGGGGACCACGGCCGGCTTCATCGACTCCTGCGATCCTCTGGTAACCTTTCCGCCAAAGATCTTCCTCAAGTGAAAGACCCTTCTCTCCGGCTGAAGTCATATACCTTAACGCAGTGTACGTATCTGGTGGGGAGGCCAATAAATAAGAAAAGCCCTGCCCAGAATGTTTTCTCGCGGGACGTATCCCCAAAACCTGCTATCATCGCTGTTTTGACTGTTATCGCCTAAAACGAAATATTGATTTTCCGGCACTGTGCGTTCACCTTGCCCATAGTAGCCAATATCGTAAAAATACGTCTCTTCAAAAATATCTCCCTCAAGGGGTTCATCATCGGCATATACGGTGCCCCCATCGATTCGAACCCGCTCCTCGGGAAGACCGGCTATGCGTTTAATCAAATTTTTTCGGTGATCAACTGGATACCGGAATACCACGATATCACCGCGTTGGGGTTCGGTAAAGCGATACATGAACTTCGCAACCAGGACACGTTCTCCCGGCATCAAGGTTGGCTGCATGGAACCAGAGGGTATATAAAAACCCTCAAAAAGGAAATACCGCACCAGCAAGGCGATAGCCAATGCCCAAACAACGGTTTCAATCAGTTCCCTTAATGCACTCTTTTTTTTCTTTTTTTTAGCGTCTTTCTTCAATGCGGGATTCCTTGGCACTTTTGCCTCTCAGATAATACAATTTTGCTCTTCTCACTTTTCCTCTCCGTAATATCTCGATACGATCAATGCGTGGAGAGTGCAAGGGAAATATTCTTTCAACTCCGATACCAAAGGATATCTTCCTTACAACAAAGGAACGGCTGATACCCGATCCCCTCACGGCTATCACTATTCCTTCAAAGATCTGTATACGCTCTTTCTCCCCTTCCACGACCTTGAAGTGTACCCTGACGGTATCACCCGGCTCTACAGGGGGAACATCTTTTTTATGGGGAGATTCTACAACATTCAACAACCTGGCTTTGTCCATACTGTCCTCCTTCTCAATCTATGCGTCGTGAACGGCCCATACTATATCATTCCGGAAAGCCTTTGGCAACATGTAAAAGATCCGGTCTATTGCTGCGGGTTTTCTCGAGTGCCTGTTGCTCACGCCACTCTTTGATACGGGCTTCGTGTCCGGAGAGAAGAACTTCCGGAACCGCTTTTTCCCGGAATTCACGAGGTCGGGTATACTGTGGAAAACCAAGTATTCCCCGTTGAAAAGAGTCTATACGCGCCGATTCTTCGTCTCCCAAAACACCTGGGATGCAACGTACAACGGATTCCGCAATCACAAGCGCAGGGAGTTCCCCTCCCGATAAAACATAATCACCGATAGAGATTTCTTCAGCGTCACACATATCTATCACTCGTTCATCGATTCCCTGGTATCGGCCACACACCAGGATAAGATGCCCTGAATGCGCAAGATCTTCCACCAGGCTTTGTTTGAGTAATTTTCCCTGCGCACTGGTTATCACAACCCGCCCTTGACTGCCAGTATATCCCCGGATAAAACGTACTGCACGGAAAACAGGCTCCGGCTTGAGCACCATGCCTGGTCCCCCTCCAAAGGGATAATCGTCTACCGTCCGGTATCGATCCAAGGTAAAGCTTCTCAGATTGTGCACCTTCATACTAAGGAATCCGCGTTTGCGGGAACGTTCCATGATAGCAGTCTGAAAATGCCCTTCCACCAACGAGGGGAAAAGAGTAATAATATCAATTCTCAAGTTCATCCCACAGGCCCGCCGGGCAGTTGGTAAATACTTTGCCGGCTTTCAGGTCGATACGGCGGATAAAATTTTTCACAAAAGGAACCAAAGCACGCCTGCCCGATTTCTCAACTTCCAGGTAATCATAGGACGGGTGTTCAACAACCGCACAGACCCGCCCCATCAAGCGGCCTCCCTCTATTACTGATAAACCTATCAATTGGTGGTGATAATAGGTGCCGTCCACGGGGAGGGGTGAAGTGTCATCCTCAATAGCCAACCAACAATCATTTCCGTGCTGAAAAAAACCTGCTGGAATCTTTTCCTTGAATCGCAGAATCATTCTGTGCCCTGCATACAATCCTTCCTCCACGGTAACGGGAATAAAATCACCTCCTGTAAAACCGATGAAAAGCGAAGAGCCCGGCTGGAAACGTCCGGCCACATCTGAATATGTTTCTACTTTCAAGGCACCCCTTGTCCCATGGCGTCCCACTATTCTGCCAACGAAGATCATATGCGGTCACTCCAGAATTTCGACCACCGCCTTTTTTCCACCCTTCACACAAGCAGCCTTCACAATAGTACGCAAAGCTCGCGCTATCCGTCCCTGTTTTCCAATTACCTTGCCCATATCATCTGATGCTACACGGACCTCATAGATGACCGATTGTTCTCCTTCCACCTCGGAGACATTTACCTCTTCTGGATGATCGACGAGCGCCCTTACCATATACTCCACCAAATCCTTCACTCTACGCTCCCCCGTTTTCAGCCTTTTTCAGGATGGAACGGACTTTATCGGACATCTCCGCACCATTGCTTACCCAATGTGCAATGCGCTCGGGCTTGAGAGACCATACCCGAGGCTCGACCAGGGGGGAATAATTCCCGAGTATTTCAAGCGTTTTCCCATTTCTTGCGTTACGTGAGTCAATAGCGACAATACGGTAGTAGGGAAGCCGTTTTCTCCCGATCCTGGTTAAACGTAATTTGACTGCCATCTCGCTTTCTCCTTTCGCCTCTTATTATCAATATTCACAATAATAGTTCTTTCGTTCTCTCACTCACTCTAAAATCCACCCATTCCCAGGAAGCCTTGACGGCGGAATGGAGATGTTTTTGCGCCCCGTTGCATCTGTTTCCAAAGCTTTCGAAAATCTTCGAACTGCTTCAGGAGTTTGTTGACTTCCTGTACACTTGTTCCGCTTCCACTGGATATTCTTCGTTTTCTACTGGCATTGATAACCCCGGGCTGGTTCCGCTCCTGAGGCGTCATCGATTGAATGATGGCTTCCACACGCTTCAGACTTTTCTCCCCGTCTAACTGGGAAACGTTTACCTTGACGTTGCCCGGCAGCATACCCATAAGCTCATCGAATGAACCCAGGTTTTTTATTCTCCGCAATTCTTCCAGGAAATCAGCGAGATCCAGTTCTTTTTTATCAACCCTTTTCTGGACTTTTTTGCGTTCATCTTCATCCATGGCCCGCTCGATTTTTTCGATGAGAGTGAGAGTGTCTCCCATTCCCAGGATTCGACTGGCCATTCTTTCCGGATGAAATACCTCAAGCTGTTCAAGTTTCTCACCCATGCCCACCAACTTCACCGGCCATCCTGTTTGGGCGACTATTGACAAAACGGCTCCTCCCCTGGCATCCGTGTCTATCTTGGTCAATACAAGGCCGGTAGGGTCAACCCAGTCACGAAATGTTTCAGCAACTTTTACAGCTTCCTGTCCTGTGGTGGCATCAAGTACCAGAAGCCTTTCCTGAAAAGTCATCTCACCCATGAGTTCACGCAGTTCAGCCAGCAGGTCCTTTTCCACATGTAATCGGCCGGCTGTATCAACGACAACCGCATCAACACTTTTTGCCCTCGCGGCGGAAATGGAGGCTCGCACCATGGAAAGCGGGGTAAGACAGGAAGAATCATCATAAAAAGAGACCCCGGAATTGTGGGCTAAGATCGCTAATTGTTCTTTGGCGGCAGGCCGCCGGGTATCGGTGGATACAAGAAGCGGAGAGATTCCCCTTTTTTTCAGCCAAACAGCAAGCTTGGCTGCAGTAGTGGTTTTTCCGGATCCCTGCAAGCCAACGAGCAAATGAAGGACGGGTAATGCACCTGCCGTATTGAGGGAGCGGGCTTCTCCACCAAGAATTCTGCGTATTTCCTCCCAGAAAGTCTTGATGACCATCTCACCCGGGGTAACGCTTTCAAGCACTTCCCGGCCGACTGCTCTTTCACGTACCCTGCCTACCAGGTCCTTCACTACACGAAAGTGGACATCCGATTCTAAAAGAACCATGCGCAGTTCTTTTAAAATGGTATCGACATCCTGTTCGCTGAGCTTCCCCTTGCTCCTGAGTTTTTTAAAAATGCCGGAAAACTTTTCTACTACCTGTTCAAACATACATTTACTCCTTCACCCTGTTACCGTATTCCTCAATGCTCCATGCGTTGAGTCCCCGTCCGGAAGACAAAATATGGCTCAACCGGTGTTATGGAGGGGAACATGCGGAAAAAGAGGGTACAGAATACACAGACTCCACGATAAAGAATCCATAACCCAAAGATAATAAACGTCTCACTATCTTCTGTCAAGAAAAAGCCTGGTCAGAAACAGCCTGGTCAAAAACCAATGCTTGTACAAAACTTTCCGGATCAAAGGGAATGATGTCCTCGATCTTCTCCCCTACGCCCACGAACTTGATTGGTAACCCGAGTTCCTTGTGGATCCGGAATATAATTCCCCCCTTCGCCTGGCTATCCCATTTCGTCAGGATAACTCCATCTATGGGCAAACTTTTCCCTATGCTTTCAACCTGGAGGAAAGCATTTTGCCCGGCCAAGGCATCGATAACTATCAGGTTTTCCACGCGTTCAGACGGAAGATGCTTTCCGACAATACGACCGACTTTTTCTAACTCCGCCAGCAGGTTTTTATTCACGTGAGAACGCCCGGCGGTGTCTATTATAGCCAGGGTATCATTCCTCATCAAGGATGCTTCCATTCCATCAAACACGACAGAACCGGGATCTGCACCTGTAGAGCCCTTGATACAATGAACTTTCGCGCGGTCAGCCCAAATCTGTAACTGCTCGATAGCCGCGGCACGGAAGGTATCAGCCGCTATAAGAGATATCTTTTCTCCTTTTTCCCGGCAATAATTCGCGAGTTTTCCTGCAACGGTTGTTTTGCCTACACCATTAATACCTATCAGCAACAAAGCTTTCAAATCCATGCCTTCGAATTCAGGAAAAAGCCTGCTCTCGTTACCGGCAAGTTCTTGCAGCAACGTCCGTGACAACCAATCTCTCCAATCTTGGTTCCCGGAGGAATTCTTTTTCAGCTCGCGGAATCCTTCCACGAGTTCAATGGCCAACATAGGACCGATATCCGCCTGTATGAGTGTTTCCTCGAGTGTTTCCCAATCATTTTCCCCGATTGTACCACCGCTCCATAAACGGGAAAATTGCTCCTGCACTCCCTCGCGGACCTTCCCCATACCCTTCAGCCACTTGCTTAATAAACCTTTTTTCTCCGCCACCATATGTCCTCCGTCAAGAAAGAGTACCGCGTAATTCAGAGAGACTTTCCAAAGAAATGACCCGGGAAATACCCGGCGAGTCCATCGTTACTCCGAGGATCCGTGAGGCTGATTCCATGACTTCCTCCTGGTGTGTCACAATCACAACCTGGCAGTCCTGAGAAAATTCCTTCAACAACCCGGCAAAGCGGATACTGTTGGAATGATCAAGATTGGCGTCAACCTCATCGAAAAAACAGAACCGGAAGGAACCAGCTTGAAAAAGGCTTAAAAAAAGACAGAGGGAAGCAAGAGCTTTCTCCCCGCTGGATAAAAGGGAAAGGCTTTGACGGCGTTTCCCTGGAATCTGGACCTCCACATCAAGGCCCTCCCCTTCCAGAACGACCCTAGCCTCTCCTCCTCCAAACACTCTCTGAAAGTTTTGAGGAAATAACACGTTTACCTTTTCCACAAAAACCCGGAAGCGATTTCGAACTTCTTTTTCACATGCTCCGGAAAGTTGAGCGATATATGCAACTGAATCCTGAAAATCATCTATTTGCTGTGATAAAAAGCGTCCCCTCTCCTCCAATTCCTCCAGTTCTTCTATAGCTCCCCTCCGTACCGTTTTCCCCCGTAAAAATGCTTCCTTGTCAATTATTCTCTCTTTCAGATCCCGCAATTTCAGAGCACCTTCGGCAGCAGTCGGAGGTCGAGGACAGTCTCCGAGTTCGTTGAGGCGTGACATCAACTCATCATATTGAAAGCATGCTTTTTCCATAGCCAGCCTGAGTTCTCCCGCTTCTTCCCCCAAGTTTCGAGATTTTTCTTCCAGGAAATGGAGAGAGGCCAGCTCGTCCCCAACCCGTTGTCGATGCTGACCCAGTATTGCCTGTATATAAGAAAGCTTCGACTGCAGTCCACTTTGTTGTAACCTGTTTTCGAGCAAATCATCCTTCATAAGATCCAGCCTCTTGCTCGAAGTTCTATGAAATATATCGGTTTCCTGCAGGGAGGTTTCCGCTTCTCTTTTTTCACGCTCGAGGGTATCGCTTTCCAGGAGTATTGTATCCCTCGCCGCAGAAAGATCCACAAGCTGTAGTCTTTCTTTTTGTATGTGCCGTAGTCTTTCTTCTACACTTCTCGCCTTTTCTTTTAGCTCAACACATAACAGGCTGGTTGTATCCCATTTTCTGCGTATCATTTCCAGTTCTTTTTCGTTTTTCTCGAGAGATTGTTTGATGTTTTCCAATTTGCTGTTACACTTCTCATTCTCTTCCTTCAATAAAGCCAACCTTTCATGCAATCTTTCTGCTTCCATACTGTGCCGCGTAAGTTCCCGTTCTGCTTGCTCTTGATACCCGTTTAATTTTTCCTGATCACGCTCAAGACTCTTGAGTCGCTCTTTCCAGAGCATTATGCGTTTCTCAAGGCTATGGAAAAAAACATTTCCCCTGCTCTCCAATAAAATTTTCCGCGGGAAAACAAGAAACCCGTTACGAAGAAATGCCACTCCCCCTTCTGATGAGATCAAATTTTTCACGGGTATTTCATCTTTACGGAAACAACTGAGAATCCTCTCACGTGAAGTTACTTCCCACCAAGAAGAAGGAGGAAGGGAAGAAGCTGCTGTTACTGATGTGCCTGAGCTCAGACGGCCTTCCATCTCCAGCTGTTCTGGCCGGCTCAAAACTTCTACCTCTGAGAGAAGCCAGGCTAAAGAATGGATCGCCCTTCCCGGCCATTGACGGCCTTCCAGGGAACCCAAAAGTTCCTGAACTTCCGGAAGTAAGCGTTTTTTCTTTTCAAATTGGCGCATGCGGCTTTGCATGCGTGCCAGAAGAAGCGATCTTTTTTGAAGCCGTTCCGCTCCTTCGTCAATGTGTTTTCTTAAAGAAGCTTTTTTTTCTGTAAGACTTTTGCCTTCTTCACGATGAAACCGAAGTGTATCCGCGGTTGTGGTGATCTTTTCGCGGAGAGTTCTTGCTTCCTTGTAAAGAGTGTCTCCCTGGTATGACAATTGTTCCTGCTGCGCGGCGAGGCGGGTTACCTGCTCATGGGTTCTGTCTCTCTCCTGCTCTTGTATCGCCAATGTGGAACGCAGGTTTCCAAGCGTGCCCATATGCATCTGTTCTTCCTTTTCATAATCAGTGGAAATTCGAGAAAACAGGGGATGTGACTGAATTTCCTGCAGTCGTTTCCGTATATCCCCGGCTTTTTGCTCTAAACGTTTTATAGTTCGGTAAGCCATGAATCCATGATATACCTGCTGACGGGCTTCCGTCATGAAAAAAAACATCTCTTGTTCTATTTTTCTTTTGTTTTCTTTGACAATTTCGTATTCACCCACAATGTCTTCTTTTTCTTTTTCTTTGCTTTGCAAAACTTCCTCGAGCTTATCCACTAATACCTTTTTCTGTTCACGTTCTTCTGCTGTTACAACTTTCTGCCCCTCCACATCCTCTAATGTATTCTTCCATTTGGTTATTTCATGCTCTTTATCAGCACAGGAACGGCGAAGAAAGAGACAGCGCAATACCTGTATTTCCTCCTCCAAAACTCTTACTTCATTTTCTTGAGCCGCCAGGTGTTTCACTCTTCTCAATTGGAGGAACAATTCGTGTTTCCTCTCACGTAAACGATCCAGCTTATCGCCTAATCGCTGTATGCACAGGGCGATAATATTGAGCTTGTGCTTCATTCCATACATTCCGCTTAACATTTCAAAAAGACGGAAGCGTTCAGCAGGCCTATAATCAAAGAGGGTTTGGAGCTTGGCGTTGTCCACGACATTCATTCCCATGGTATCTCCGGGAAAACCACGCTGATACACCACTTCCTTGATATCCCGGAGCTTGAGTTTGCGTTCGTTGTAAAAGTATTCAGATTCCCCGTTGGAAAAAAGGCGGCGTGAAAGGGTAAATACCTCTTGTCCTTCATCCTCCCAGGAGGTTTCAATGAAGGCCATACCCAAAGGTCGTGCTGCAGGAGAACCGTGAAAAATGACTTGCCGGTTTTGCGAGACGCGCATTTCACGGTAACTATCGCCTAAAACCCAGCGCAATGCCTCGATAATATTACTCTTACCCGAACCATTCGGGCCTACCACTACGTTCAAACCAGGGGCGAATTCTAAATATACCGGATTGGCAAAAGACTTAAAACCGTGAACACGTAGAGAAATCAAGCGCATAAGATATCACTTTCTAGAACACCGTGCCCAACCAGCTTTGATTGCGGATGAACAAGCCGGCCTCGGGGTCGATCGGAGAACGAAAAGAGGTAGTCGGCAATGAACTGGCCGACTACCCGGTTACCAAACCATTTCAAACGGTCCCTGCATTCTCCTGCCTTTCCTTCCGGCACGGACGCGACTCGCAGAGTTCTCAACAAGAGGTCACTGTCTCTGAAATGAGAGCTCCCTGTATCGTTCAACGTGCTTCATTCCCTCTTGTTACTTATCATAACACCTCAGTCAGGAAAGCTTGGAATCGATGTATTCTACCGCTTCGGAAACATTTGTTATTTTCTCCGCATCCTCATCCGGAATTTCAATATCAAACTCTTCTTCAAATGCCATTATGAGTTCAACGATATCTAAGGAATCCGCTCCTAAATCATCAATAAACGAAGCATCCGGAGTGACGTCCTCTTCATCAATTCCAAGTTGGTCGACGATAATTTCCTTAACTTTTGAAAAAACATCCATGATGCACACCTCCAGATTTAATGTGGCATTTTCACTTCAAGGCACTGGACATACACTATCAAAAAAGCTTCAATACACAAGATCTCACGAATCATGCCATAAACAACCCACCATTTACATGGATAGTCTGCCCAGTAATATATCCAGCAGAATCAGAGACAAGAAAAGCCACCGTTTCAGCTACCTCCTGCGGATTTCCCATTCTTCTCATGGGTACCTGATCAATCCAGGTTTTCCTCACCTCCTCCGAAAGCTCCCGGGTCATATCAGTATCTATGAATCCAGGTGCTACTGCATTCACAGTAATCCCTCTTCCGGCAACTTCACGTGCAAGAGATCGCGTAAAACCCAGTACAGCTGCTTTTGCCGTTGCGTAATTGGTCTGTCCGGGGTTTCCAGTCACTCCGACAACCGAGGATATATTAATAATACGTCCGGACCTATTCTTAACCATGTGCTTCAACACTGCTTTGGTGCAGTGATAGACACCCTGCAGGTTTACCTCGAGTACTTGATTCCAGTTTTCCTCCTTCATGCGCAGAAAAAGTGCGTCTCGATTAATACCCGCGTTGTTCACCAATACATCAATCCTGCCCCACCCAGTGATCAAATCATCTACCACGTCTGCAACACTCTCCGGATCGGTGACATCCGCGGTGAATCCTCTTGCCTCTATACCCTCCTCAGTGAGAACGGTAACGGCCTCATGGATATCTTGGGAGGAAGCCACGTCAAGAACCGCAACCTTGAAACCTATCGAACCAAGGGTTCGGGTTATGGCGAAGCCTATACCCTGTGCCGCTCCCGTAACCAGGGCAACACGTGACTCATTTCTCACCCGGGTCACCTCCTCAAGCTGAAATGTCAATAAGGTCTATGGCTTTCACGGAATCAATATTCAATGTCTGTGTTTCCGGATACTCCCGTTTCAAAAGGCGAGATAGGATTTTTCCCGGCCCACACTCCAAATAGATCCTATGCTTCTCCTGTACCAGTTTTTCCATAATACGATTCCAATATACCGGTGAAACCATTTGACACACCAGCATTTCCCGAATCCTTTCGGGATCGTTCACCGTTTCAGCCGTTACGTTGCTTATAAAACGGTATATCGGCCTATGAAAATGAATATCCCGGAGTATCTCGGCAAGCCCCTCCGCAGCCTCCTGCATAAAAGAAGAATGAAACGGGGCGCTGACATTCAGGGTAACCGTTTTTTTCGCCCCGTATTCCCGGGAACGTTCTCTTACCTTTGAAAGCATCCCCGCCTCGAGAGAAACAACGGTCTGGTCACTCGCGTTCAGATTTGCTATTTCCACCTTACCCTCCCGGCTGAGTTCTTCGACCATCTTCTCCACCCGGTTTGTTGCCAGACCGATAACAGCAATCATTTTTCCTTGGTCCGGGGGAACAGAGTTCTGCATTAACTCACCGCGCTTGCGAACCACTCGTACAGCATCTTCGAAAGCTATACTACCAGCCGCCACCAGGGCAGTATACTCCCCCAGACTATGCCCCGCCACTACGGCAGGCCGCAACCCGGTACGTGAACAAAGAATCCTGAAAGCCAGCACACTTGTTGTCAAAATCGCCGGTTGGGCATTGACTGTAAGGGCCAGTTCATCCTCAGGGCCTTCCCGGCACAGGCGAACCACATCGAATCCACAAATTTCTGAAGCTGTGGAAAAAAGCTTTTCCGCCAGGCAAGGCTCCCGGACATAAAAATCTTCAACCATCCCCACCTTCTGAGATCCTTGACCGGGAAAGAAGCAGACTGTTTCCTTCATTCCTTCATCTGCTGGTTCAGGGTGTCCATGGTCTGAACCGCATCATGCACCATGGACTCGACTATTTCTCGCACAGGTTGGATCTCATGTATAAGCCCGGATATTTGCCCGGCCATTACTGATCCTTCGTTCACATCCCCGTCACACACGGCGCGCTTCAGACATCCGGCTCCCAGCTTTTCGATTTCCTCCCGGCACACCCCTCGCCCTTCCATTTCTTCAAACTTGCGTGTCAATCTATTGCGCAGGCAACGAACCGGGTGCCCGGTTGCGCCACCGGTGGTAACGGTAGAACGGTCCGTCGCCTTCAGTATTGCTTCTTTGTAATGCCTATGAACGGCACACTCATGCGAGCAGACAAAACGGGTTCCCATCTGGACGCCTTCTGCTCCCAGGGCGAAACACGCAACAATTCCCCGGCCATCGGCAACACCACCTGCAGCGATCACCGGTATGCCCAGGGCATCAACCATTTGCGGTACCAGGCACATGGTGGTAACTTCGCCTATATGACCGCCGGACTCCAGACCTTCTGCTATGACAGCCCGCGCTCCTGCCCGCTCCAGTCTTTTTGCCAGCATCACGGAAGAAAGAACCGGTATGGTGAGAATATCGATCTCGGCAAACTCCTTAATCAAAGACCCCGGATTCCCGGCACCGGTTGTGACCACGGGAACACATTCCTCCTTCACAACCTCAATGTGTTCATTGATATACGGTGACAACAACATCAGGTTCACCCCAAAGGGATGATTCGTCAAAGCTTTCACCTCCCGTATATCTTCCCGCAATTCTTCCGGGGTCATGCCTCCCGCTCCGATAATACCCAACCCCCCGCTTTCCGAAACAGCTGAAGCAAGAGAGGCGGTTGAAACCCATGCCATGCCTCCCTGCAATAGGGGGTATCGAATATCGAGAATATCAGTGATTCGCGTCCGCATCTTTTTCCCTCTTTCGATCACAAATTCAGGTTTGAAAGGCCGCTTCTGATCCGGAGGGCTATTTTTTGCCGGATAAGCTCCTTCGCACTGAGAATAGCACTTTTTATATCTCGAGAACGGGATTTTCCATGACACACCAGGCAAATCCCTTCCACTCCCAAAAGGAGAGCTCCCCCATATTCGCTGCGATCAAGTTTCTTCCACACCGTCTCCAATCTGCTTTCCACTGCGGTACCACGGACTTGTTCAGTGACACTGCAGGCTATGAGTTCAATGAGCCCTTCACCGAATTTCAACAGGGCATTCCCGGTAAAACCGTCACAAACAACCACATCGACATTCCCTGCCACTACATCCTGTCCTTCAGCGTTACCGGTGAATTCGAAATGGAGTTGTTTCAGGCGGCTCTTGAATAGCCCGTAGGCTGATTTTACAGCTTCGTTTCCCTTACCTTCTTCCTCTCCAATACTCAAAAGACCTACCCGCGGCCGGTCGGTACCCAGAACTATTTTTGCATATTCAGCGCCCATAACCCCGAAGTGCAAGAGGTGCTTGGGCTTACAATCCATATTAGCACCTACATCCAATAGTACAGTATAAGAATGCGAGTTGGGAATCAAAGCAGCTATGGCCGGCCTCTCGATCTCTCCAATACGGGAAAGACCCAGCCAGGCCCCAGCCATGAATGCTCCACTGTTCCCCGCTGATATAAAGGCGTCAGCCTTTTCTTCGGCCAACAAGCGGATTCCCAGGATTATACTGGAATTCGGTTTACGGCGAATCGATTCTGCGGGATGCTCATCCATCTCAATAATTTGGGGTGCATCGACTATGGGATAGTCGGCTTCATCCATTTCCAGCGTGTCACAATACGGAAGGAGTTTTTCACGGGGCCCGATAAGAATCAATGAGTACTCCGAAGAGGCAGCCTCTTTCACTCCTTTCAGTATTTCAAGTGGAGCAAAGTCTCCTCCCCCTGCGTCAACGACTATTTTCATCCCGTATACCCGGCCTACTCCTTGACCTGTATTACAGCTTTCCCTTTATAGTAGCCACAATCCGGACATACCCTGTGGGACAGCTTGGGTTTGTGGCATTGAGGACATCCGTTCATGTTGGGAGCTTGAAGAACCCAATGTGTCCTTCTTTTATTTCTTCTGCAACGTGATGTTTTATTCGTTAGATTGGCCATTTACGTATTCCTCCCTTAATGGTCCATGTGTAAAATTGTAGGATAGTATAGAATACTTTTTGTGCCTTTGCAAACCTCGCGGCTTGCCAGGTTACGAGAAAAGCCGGATTCATTTTATCCGCTTTTCCACTTTTTTAAAACCTGAAACCTGGGGTCTTCGGTATCTACACGACACCTGCAAAGAACGCGGTTACGGTTCCCGCCACAGGAAGGACATAACCCAAGGCAGGCTGCGTCACATAACGGCTTCATGGGGAAGTTCATAAAAATAACTTCCCAAACCTCCCGGGTTATATCCACAGAGGTGTCGTCATCGCGAAAATACCGTACCCCTTCTTCCTCAGCTTCGGCTTCCACGTCTGAAGGCCGTACTATCAGGTCCAGGTTACGGAACTCAAAGCGCAGTGCTCCTTCAAAAGAAAGTACAAACGGTTCCAGGCAACGGGAACAGGTAAGCACCAGCTCTGTTTGTACCTTTCCTTCTCCCAGGAGTTCAGACCCACAATTGGTCAATACAACGTTCACTTTTACCGGAGAAGAGAATGCCACCTTTTCTCCGAAAACTGAAAAGGGATCAAAGGTTTCCTCCAATATTTCCCGGGCTGTTCTACCCACCTCTTTTTTAACGTCGCCAATGTATACACGCATTGCCATCACTCCCTCTGGGTTACCAGCCTATAGGTGTCCGGAGCTATCATCAATTCTTCGTTCGTAGGAATAACCATCACCTTCAGACGGGAATCATCGGTTGATATAAACCCTTCCCTTCTTCTGACGGTATTTTTTTCATCGTCGATGGTCACTCCAAAATGCTCCAAGCCATCAAATATAGATTTTCTAATATATGAAGAATTTTCCCCAATACCGGCAGTCAGGACGACTCCGTCAAGCCCCCCCAGTACGGCATGATATGCTCCAATGTACTTTTTTGCCCGATAGGCGATAAGTTCAAGGGTCAACCGGGCACGATGTTTGGAAGGAGCGGCGTCTTCGATATCCCTGGTATCACTGCTGATACCCGATACACCTAAAACACCGCTTTTTTTGTTTAGGATGCGGTCCATGTCGTGTGTACGCAAGCCTTCTTTTTCCATGATATAAAGGATAATAGCCGGGTCAATATCACCACATCTCGTCCCCATCATGAGGCCTTCCAAGGGTGTAAAACCCATCGAGGTGTCGATTGAATTTCCGTTTTTAATGGCCGCAAAACTCACCCCGCTGCCCATGTGACAGGTAACCAGCTTTAAATCACCAAGTGTTTTTCCCATCATTGTCGCAGCTCGGCCGGCTACGTATTTATGAGACGTCCCATGGAAACCATAACGGCGTATTCGATATTTTTGGTAATATTCGTAAGGAATAGGATAAATATATGCATATTCCGGCAACGTGCCGTGGTATGCGGTATCAAACACCGCAACTTGGGGTACTCCGGGTACGAGGTCACGGCATGCTTCGATACCGAGTATGTTTGGCGGATTATGTAAAGGCGCGAGTTCCGCGCATTCTCTCACCACGTCCAGAACTTCCTTGTTCAACATTACCGAATCCGTGAAACGTTCTCCTCCATGTACCACCCTGTGACCTATAGCGTCAATCTGGGAGACGTCTTCAAGAACCCCAATATCTGGATCTGTTAATATGTCCACTATCCATTCCAAAGCAACCCGGTGATCGGGAATTTCCTTCTCCCTTACAATATTACGGTCACCGGCTTGATATTCCAAGTTGGTACCACTTATCCCAATCCGTTCTACTACTCCTTTTGCGATAACATTATCACCGTTTTCCTCTTCCATGTGGAAGAGTTGATATTTCACGGTTGAACTGCCACAATTGACAACCAGAACATTCATCGTTTCATGTCTCCTCCTTCGCCCCGCTTTAAAATTCGGTCTGAAGAGCGGTTACCGCAATTTGGTTGATGATATCTTCACTCTTACAGCCGCGAGAAACATCGTTCACCGGCTTGGCAAGCCCCTGGAGTATGGGGCCGATAGCAGTAGCTCCGGCTAACCGTTCGGCTATCTTATACGATATATTCCCGGAATTCAGGTCGGGAAAAATAAGTACATTGGCTTTTCCTGCAACCTCACTCTCCGGGGCCTTCAGTCTCCCGATTTCCGGTACGAGCGCTGCGTCTGCCTGCAGTTCTCCGTCGATGAGCAATTCGGGCTTGAGTTTTTTTGCTATACGGGTAGCCTCCACGACCCTATCAACTGCTTCATGAGTTGCGCTTCCTTTGGTGGAGAAAGAGAGCATCGCCACTTTTCCCTCTATACCTATGAGGAGCTGAGCGGTGCGCGCCGTCGTCACCGCTATATGGGCGAGTTCTTCCGGTTTCGGTTGTGGATTGAAACCACAGTCTGCGAATAGAAAAACCTTCTCTTCTCCGGAAGAATGTTCAGGAAGCAACATAAGAAAACAACTGGATGCCAGCTTGATACCCTGCGCTGTTTTTATAATTTGCAGGGCTGGTCGAATGACGTTTGAACTGGACAAAACCGCTCCAGCTACGACACCGTCTACGGCACCTTGCCGAAGCATCATGCAGGCATAGTACATGGGGTTGTGAAGCCACTCATTGGCTTTTTCACGATCCATTCCCTTATTTTTTCGTAACCGGTATAATTCCTCAATGTATTCTTCCCGCCGCGGATCATTCTCCGGTTCAATAATTTCAATATCTGATAAGTCAACCGACAAGTCACCGGCCTTGCATGTGATTGTTTCCCGCTCCCCCACCAAAATGACGGATGCGATGTGTTGAGAAGTGGCATCCCGGGCTGCTCTCAGTACTCTCTCATCCTCACTTTCGGGCAAAACCACCGTTTTGCCCAGTTGTCGTGCTTTCTGGCGAATCCTGGTGATTACATTCATTTTTCTTAGCCCCTTTTTTTCGTCATCTCTTGGTACTCATGCCACGCTGAGGGTACACTGACAGCTCCTCTTCCTTTCTGATAGGGAAACACCATCTGTTTCACGGTTTTTCGGGGGAAAGTTGTACTCGAAATTTCTGTTGCAAATTACTTTCTACGACCGGCGGCACCAACCCCCTGATACACCCCCCAAAACGAGCTACCTCCTTGACCACCGAGGAGTTCAGGTACGAATACTCTGTACTGGTTGGAAGAAATATTGTTTCTATCTCCGGAGCCAGTTTTCTATTGGTAAGCGCCAGTTGAGTTTCATATTCATAATCAGTAATCGCCCGCAAGCCCCTCAGGACCAGCCGGCATCCCTTTCTACGGACAAAATGCACCAATAAACCGTTAAATGTCTCAATCTTCACGTTCGAAAGGTTTCCCACTGATTCTTGTATCATTTGCTTCCGCTCCAGGGGGGTAAAGAGCTGCTTTTTCTGGGGATTTTCCAGGATAGCCACAATAACCGCTTCAAAAAGTCCACTGGCTCTTGAAA
Source organism: Candidatus Atribacteria bacterium (assembly GCA_003561145.1). Lineage (GTDB taxonomy): Bacteria > Atribacterota > Atribacteria > Atribacterales > Atribacteraceae > Nitricultor. Next base: position 1,357 of record PWXL01000044.1, on the reverse strand, counting down.
TAATATCCAAATGACCATTGGTAACAGGGTCAAAGGTGCCTGGATAGATCACCTTCATGTTTCTATACCTCTACTTGAAGCATTATTTTCAACTTCACCGAAAACCAGCAGGCTTTCACCATACCGCCGAAACGTATGCACCCGCAACACCTCCTCATTCACATACGGTCCATATTGCACAGGAAACCGGTATACTACGAGCGACCGCTTGAATATGTCACTATGAAATTTCATAGCCTGTAACACTTTATGGTGATCAGCAGCAAACGGGGGATCGAGAAAAGTGATATCCGGCAACACCGAGACCCCGTGAAAGGATTTAATTTTGAAAAAATCTATTCCCCATATTATACTCTTGTCCTCAATACCGCATAGAGCGATGTTTTTTCGCAAAACCTCCCTCACCCGATGATTCTTTTCCACAAATACCGCCCCCCGGGCGCCCCGGCTCAGAGCCTCAAGTCCTATCGAACCACTGCCTGCAAAAATATCCGCGATCATTGCCCCTTTTTCCTCTCCCCGTAAAATATCAAATATGGCTTTTCGCAAAAAATCCTGCATGGGGCGTACGTGTGCGCCAGGCGGCGTGAAAATCTTCCTGCCCCGCCAACATCCGCCAGTGAGGCGAAGATATCCCATGAGTACCTCCCTTCATCAATCCTTCACTCCTCAATGGTTGACCCTCTGAACAGCTTGTGCTATCTCATGCAACAGCTGGATGGGGGCTTCCTCGGGCAGGTAAAAAAAACGAACTGCCTCTCTTCGCACATCCCCGATGAAGAACATCCTCAGAGAGGGATACAGCTTTCCCCGTCACGGTAGGTGTGGGGGAAGAAAATACCAAGTCATCAACCGGGGGATTTACCAGACGGGCCTTGTATTTTCAAGCGATGAACCAACTCCCCTATAGAGCGATCAATTTTGTATTCGTTGTTGTTTCTACCTTTCTTGCCCGGGCACCGTGCAGCTCTTTTTCTCCGCGGAACCGACCCAATTATAGCACAGGAGGTAAAAAAACCGGGACAAAGAACCCGGTTCAAGAACCCTTGATTGAAAAGGAACAAAGGTTATGTTATATTTATCCGGACATTTTCAGAAAGGTGAGGGTTGCACCATGGCTATTTGTTCTGTTTGCGGTAAAAAGCCGTCTTTTGGAAATCAGATCAGTCACTCCCACCGGGTGACACGCCGTTCCTGGAAACCTAACATACAGCGCGTACGGGCACAGGTTGATGGTGAAACAAAAAAAGTGAGTGTGTGTACTTCGTGCTTGAAAGCCGGGAAAATTCGCAAAGCATGAGGTGATACCGCCCAAGGAGAAGTGCGTATTCGCCATTGAGGAGTTGGAATCCTTCAA
>PWXL01000103.1 GCA_003561145.1 Candidatus Atribacteria bacterium | reverse complement strand
GTGTATAAATCCGGGAAGCGCAGTATCCCGATTGTCGTGGATAAGCCGAAAAAACAGCCCAGCAGGATGAGGGCGTATGATAAAAAAAGATGTGACTCGATCATTTGAATAACTCCCCGTGCTCATAATACTTCGCGAAAACCAGCATGTCGACAAATTGAAGAATGGTAAATACCAGAACCACGTCAACCATGAAGCGGGCGTTGTAGTACACCCCGGTCAACAACATCACCATGGCGAGGAATATGCCCATGGTATCGGCCGCGATGAGCCGGTCCGGGACGGTCGGTCCCCGTAAAAGCCTCCAGGAAGAGAAGAAAACCAGTATAACGAGAAAGGTGGCTGCCCCCGGTATCACTGGAATATCCTCTCCATCCTCTTTTCAAAAGCACCAATGATTTTCCGGCTTGCCTGTTCTGGTTCTTCTATTGTTACATCAAACCAGTGAATGGTGTACATACCGTCATCAGGGTCGTAATCCAGGGTGAGTGTCCCCGGGGTGAGGGTAATGAGGTTGGCGAGTATCGTGATGGCGGTGACCCTGCTGAGCCGGGTGGGTACACGTACAACTCCCGGAGAAAAAGTCGGCCTGACCTTATAAGCATAACGGGACACGTGCACAGCTGCTAAAAAAGCCTGTATGAGAAATACGGGGATGAGTGTCAAAAACCACCAGGTCCTGCCCAGGTATGTCCGGGCTGGAAAAGGCGGAGCGGGGTCCCGGAAAAGCATGTCACTGAAAAATAAACCCGCCAATACCGATATTGCTATGCCCACCAACGCGCTTACCGGGTGAAGAGAACCGGTGAGAATCAACCAGACCAGGAAAACGGCTGTGAAAGTGAGGATTTTATTTCTCATGCTCTACCCTCATGGTCAGTGTGTACCAGAGGCAGTGTACCATCACAGGGAGGTTTTTTCAATTTCGATTGCTACCGGAGTACTTCCGGATTGACTGGATGAGGAACAGTCCCTCTGTGCAGTGCTTCTACCAGGTTAGAAGCGGCCATTTCAGCCATTTTCGCCCGGGTGGAACGGGATGCAGACCCGATGTGTGGAAGCAGTACCACGTTGGAAAGCTGTAACAGGGCAGGCTCTACTTCGGGTTCTCTTTCGTACACATCGAGAGCGGAAGCGGCGATCCACCCCTCTGTGAGAGCACGAACAAGAACTTTTTCGTCGACTACTTCTCCGCGGGCGGTATTGATGAGGACGGCGTCATGTTTCATAGAGCGCAGTTCCTTCTCACCGATAAGGTGGCGTGTTCCCTGAGTCAAAGGAACATGCAGGCTCACGAAATCCGCTTCGCGTAAAAGATCAGGCAAAGAACGAAAAGTGAGGTGAAGTTCTCCTTCTTCCCCGGCCGGAAGAGGACTGCGGCTGTTATAGAGGAGAGACATGGCAAAACCATGAGCACGCCTGGCCATGGCCCGGCCGATTCTGCCCATGCCCACCACTCCCAGCGTCGCTCCCGTTATCTCGTGTCCCAACAGTACCATCGGTCCCCATTCCACCCGGCCTGTTGTGCGGACGAGCCGGTCTCCTTCCACAATGCGGCGTGCTGCTGCGAACATCCCGGCCCATGCGAGATCCGCGGTGGTCTCCGTGAGTACCCCCGGTGTATTGGTTACCAGGATTCCCCGCTTCGTAGCCTCGGCAAGGTCTATGTTGTTGAAGCCTACCGCATAGTTGGAAATGACCCGTAAACCCTTGCCCGCTGCTTCCATTACCTCCGCATCAACTGTGTCAGTGAGCATCGCGAGAATGCCCTCTTGACCATCTACACCTGCCAGGAGTTCCCGCCGTGTTATGGGCCGGTCACTTTCATGTACTTCCACAGTACAGGAAGTCCGCAATAGACGCATCCCTTCTTCTGGTATACGCCTGGTTACAAATATTTTTGGATATGATGACATGAAAAATTCCTTTCCTCTCACTTCTTACTCACTTCTTACCTCTTACCTCTCAGGGAATCAGTGGTGGCGAAACAGCTCAATAACCAGTGTGATACCGAGAACAGCCGCGATCACATATCCGGTGATCCCCAGGAACCCCACGGGACGCAATCCTGGGAAACTGCTGTAGATGAGAGAAGAGCCGATAAGTAAAGAGCCCAGGATGACGCTCAGTGAAATACGGGAACTCACCGTTTCCAGCTTCTTGTTGAGGTTATCGATATCACGGCTTTCAAAATTAACGTTGAAGCGACCGGATGCCAATTGGGTCATAATGTCATATGTTTTTTCAGGGAATTCTTCAGCGAGTTTTCTCCAATCAAGTGTATAGTTGAGTGCTCGCCGGGAAATATTTTCAAAATTGAAAAAACGCATGATTGTACGGCGAAGAAAGCGGGCCAGGTACGGAGCGATAGTGAATTGAGGGTCGAGTTCCATACCGGTCCCTTCTGCGACAATTAAGGCCCGCAGCATGGCCGAGAGGTTGGCTGGAAACCGCAGTTGGTGCTTCCGCAAGAGATAGAAAAAATCGTTGATCAAATCTCGCAGGTTGAGCTCACTCAAGTCTGCCGTAATGTATCTTTCCAGAACTTCATTGAGATCTATTCTCAGTGCGACGGATGACTTGAGAGGTGACAGGAGGAATTCCTCTTCCAAGATTCCTACCACCCTGGAGGAATCTTTTTCCAAGGCGGCCAGAAGCATGCGAACCATGTTCTCCCGCGTTTCCCGATCGATAGCTCCGACCATCCCGAAGTCTAAAAAAACCAAATCCCCGCTTTTTTCCCGCACCATAACGTTCCCTGGGTGAGGATCAGCATGGAAGAACCCGTCCTCGAAGACCATTTTGAGAACCGCTTCAACACCCCTGACAGCCAATGAGTGGCCATTGATATGCTCTAAGTCCCGGCCGCCTATGTTGGTTGGTCTTTGCCCTTCAATGAGTTCCATAATGAGTACCCGGGGGGTAGTGTATTCCGGATAAACAGCAGGAATATACACTCCTTCGAAATTTTCGAAATTCTCTTTGAACTTCCGCGCATTGATGGCTTCGTACAGAAAATCAATTTCCCGCAAGAGGATTTTTCTGAATTCCAGAAACACTTCCTGAACGGATACATTTTCCGGAAATATATGCAGACGGCTGGCCAGACTTGTAAAATAGCCCAGGATCTCTAAATCCGAATGCACCTCCTCGTCAACTCGTGGTTTTTGTACTTTGATCGCTACCTTTGTGCCATCGGTAAGGGTTGCACGATGCACCTGGGCGATCGATGCTGAAGCGAGTGGAACGGGCTCTATATCTGTGAAAATTTCCGTCAACGGTTTTTTTAATTCCTTTTCCAGTACTTCGCGGATTTTGGAAAATTCGACCGGCGGAGCGTCATCACGTAATTTTTTCAGCTCCCGGCAAAATTCTTCCGGTAAAAGATCGATACGGCTGGAGAGGATCTGCCCTAACTTGATATACGTTGTTCCAAGTTCTTCCAATGCCATGCGGAAATTCACTTGTGGGGGGTTATGCCGGGTTCGTTTACGGGAAGACCACGGGAGGTGATCGAACACACGCATGCCGCGGAAAAAAATGTGAAACCCGTAGCGGGAGAAAACACGAATGATTTCGCGGAAACGGCGGATATTTCTTATACGAGGTCGCAGGATCATAGTCTCTTACGCGTGATGCCGGTCTGGTCCAGGCAATTGTCCATCAGCGCTCTCACCCGCGGCACTGAGCCAGCCGTTCCCTGTGCTTTGCAAAAACGGGCAAAAACTTTCCATGGCATGAATGTTGTGGCAAAGAGGCCTCGTACATCGAGTGTGATTTCACAAGGGGTTTTGCCCGAGCGGTATTCACGAAAAACTATGCTTGTCTCCCTCTGTCTTGCCGAAACCATAGTATTTCCTCCCTTACCAGTACCATTATAACCGAGGCCGGCGATGGTTCAAAGCGTTTCTTTTTTACCGAAAGGTGATACGAGCACATTCTATTTATGGAACTTTCCAATTGAGGAAGATATAGTTTACTAAAAGTTCACCTGGCCAAGGGAAGAAACCACATATTTGGTTGGTTCCGCACCGAGTGTTGGGAACTCTCCGGTGGAGAGAAAGTAAGGGGAGGTCAACGCCTCTAATATTTTTACAATATATAAGGTAAGTATAAAATATACTTAATATATAGGATATAATGAAAAAAAGTAAAAAATATACCAATCTGTTTTTCCAGTTCACTGCTCACTGTTTGTGACTCATGGAATATGGATGGGAGGTATAGGAATGAAGGTGACTATTGAAGAGATTGCTCGACGTGCCGGGGTTTCCAAGAGCACGGTTTCTAATGTTCTGAATAACCGGAAAAACAAGGTCGGCCAGGATACCTGGGAAAATGTGTTACGGATTGCAGAGGAAATTGGCTATGTACCCCGCCGTAATATTCGCCCGCATATAGAGCGTAAAACCAAGCGGATTGCGGTGGTATTATCGGAAACATCAAGTGAAGCTCTGCATACAGGGTTTCTCTTCCCAGGATTGTTGAGCGGTTTGGCGGATGCTTGTAATAATTGGAAATACCAGCTTGTGGTCACCACACTAGCCGAGAGCCGCAGTCAGGATTATTTTTTCGAGGAGCTCGCGGAAAGTGCCATGGTGGACGGTTTTGTTTTACCCGAGATTCGCAAACGGGACTATCGGATAAAGCTCCTCAAAGACCGCGATCTCCATACCGTGTGTGTGGGGAAACCCGAAGGGAGCTACAGGCGCTCTCTTCATTGGGTGGATGTAGATGTGGAAAACCTCGTAGAACAGCTGGTGGAAGACCTCCTGGAGAAGGGATACCATGATATAGCCTATCTGGGCCTTTCGCGCTCTTTGGCAAAAACAAGCCAGGAACTCAGGGGATACCAGGCAGCCATGGAGAAACGGGGGATGACACTGCGGCAAGAACGTATAGCTCACTGTGATAGAGACGTGTACCGGGCTAAAAAGGTATGCCAGGGTCTGTTGCGGCACCGTCCACGGGTAATTCTCACCGGAAGTGAAACACTGGCCATGGGGTGTTATGAAGCGGTGCAGGAACAGGGTATGAAAATCCCCGATGATGTGGGTATAGCAAGTGTCCTTGAAAGCAGGATGGCCCAATCCCTGAGTCCCGCCCTGGCAGGCATCGATCGTAAGTCCTACGAATTGGGGCTGCGTGCCGGAGACTACCTCATAAAGTTGAGTGAGGGCTTTACCCAGGATAAGGTACATGTCTTCCTGAAGTCGGAGTTGAGCTGGGCCGGATCACTCCCTTGAGGTGGTTTTGCTTATGAGAGAGGCTGTCCCCGGTTCGATCCCTTTTACGAGTGCTAGGTGGTAGGAAAGTAGTTGAAATGGGATGATGCTCAGCACCGGAGCGAAAAACTCATCGGGAAAATGAAGGGGGAGTGTTTCCAGGTTCTTCGAGTGAAAGATTGGTTCTGTAGGTCCGATACACACAACTGTCACATTTTTCTCAGCAAGTTCTCTGGCCATTGTGATCATGATTTCATACGTTGAACCGGGAACGGCCACAATAAAGGCCAGCAGAGGATTGAGGGCAAGTTCAAGCGGTCCGTGCCGGAATTGGCCTCCGGAAAAACTCATAAAAGGCTCTCTGGCACATTCGTAGAAGCACAGGCATCCGTGCCAGGCACTGGCCATTGCCGGACCACGCGCCAGGATGAGGCGTGTTGCAACCTCTGCTGTGAATATTTTGTCGAGTAACCGCCCCCCCCACTCGGATGATCCCTTGATGAGGCGTTCAGCTTCTTGGGCTATATGTGTTAGCGTCCTTGAAGCGTCAAAAAAAGCCTGCCTTTGGCCGGAAAGCGCGAGCGCCCACAGGTTTGCCGTAGCTGCCATGGCAGAGTGTGTTTTGGTTGACGTAACAGCCTTTTCAGGTCCACTCAGAATATCAAGAATATCGTGAGCTGCTTTTCCGACGGTGCTGTCTTTTTCTGCAGTAACCGCCAGAAGCCGAGGTTTTTTGGAAGGAAGACATTCCAGGATGCGTATCAACTCAAAGGATTCTCCTGATTGAGTTGCCATAAGCACTGTATCTTGAGAGTTCAACCCTTCCACTCCATAATGGAGAAGTTCTGAAGCATCGAGCCAGGTGACAGGGAATCCTGCCCGATGCAAGTGAAGGAAGGCTGGATAGAGCGCAAAAAGTGAGCTTCCCATTCCTGTGATAATGAGGCGTCCGGCAGGTTTATTGCCCCATTTCCCGAAGAAATCTTCATTCGCGTATTCTTTCGCGATGCGCTGAAAAACGTCGGGCTGCTCGCAAATTTCCTTGTACAGCTGGTTCATGAGCTGACTTGCCTTTCTCAATGCAGTGAGTAGGGAGTGGGGAGTAG
>PWXL01000262.1 GCA_003561145.1 Candidatus Atribacteria bacterium | reverse complement strand
GTGGGAGGTGTTACAGAATGAGTAAAATAAAAGTACTCTGTGCATTCGGGGTCCCTGACGAGATGGCCCGACGACTCAAGGAAGAGATTGGACCGGTGACTATACTCAACTCCCATGAAGAGGATGAGATTGTGGATGCTATTAAAGACCAGCATGTTTTTGTGGTTCGGTCCAAACCCAAGGTTACCCCCCGTATCATTGAGAACGCTCCTGTGTTGCGTGTGGTGGCAAGGCCCGGTGTGGGAACCGATAATATCGATAAGGAGTCTTGCGCACGGCACAATGTGGAGGTTGTGAATACCCCGGAGTCATCGGTTTCCAGCGTGGCTGAATTCACTATAGGTTTAGCGGTGAGCATGATGAGGCACATCTATACCACGTGTGCACTGCTCAAAGAAGGTCAATGGGGGAAAGGGAAATATACGGGCAAAACGGTGGAAGGGAAGACATGGGGCATTATAGGCTTCGGTGGGATCGGCCGCAGAGTTGCTGAAATCGCCAGCGCCATGCGAGCCGAGGTTGTTGGTTTTGATCCATATGTGCCGGAAGAAGAATTCAACAACCATGGGGCGAGAAGGGTATTGCGCCTGGAGGAGCTTTTGGAGAAGAGCGATATTGTATCCCTTCATGTGATTTTGAACGAGCAAACACGGAACCTCCTGTCCGCCGAGGCTCTAGCTATGATGAAAAAGGGAGCATATATCATCAATACTTCCCGTGGAAAAGTCATTGACCAGGCAGCCCTGCGTCAAGCGCTTGAAGAGGGACATATCGGAGGAGCGGCGCTCGATGTATTTGATACCGAGCCTCCGGAAGACAGGGAGATGATATGCCAGGAAAACCTTATCACCACCCCTCACATTGGAGGGAGTACCAAGGAGGCATTCCAGCAGGCTACCGAGATCATGATACGCAAGCTCAAAGACCTTCTCCAACCGGATCTTACTGGTCCCATTGGGGATTGAGCACAAGAGGAACAAGAAAATCTCGTGAGGTGGATCGCACATGAAACGCTTTGAGATCCTGGACCATACCGCTGACATCGGAATCGTAGCCTGGGGGCGCAATCTCCCCGAATTGTTCAGTAATGCAGCGGAGGGTATGTTTTCTCTCATCACCGATGCGAAAGTAAGCGGGGAAGGATTTGAAACAGAGATAGCGGTGGAAGGTGAAGACAGGGTGGAGCTTCTGGTCAATTGGCTGAACGAACTTCTGTACGTTTTTGAGACGGAAGAAGTACTTCCAGGTGATTTCGAGATTAAGCGTATTGGGCCGGTTTCCATGAAGGGCCGTGTTCGGGGGGGGCCGATTGATTACACCCACCATGAACTGAAGCGTGAGATTAAGGCCTGTACCTACTACCAGGCCGCAGTGGAGGAACTGGGCCCGACTTTGTGGAGAGCCCAGGTCTACTTTGATATGTGATGGTTGTGTAAAAGTGAAGGAAAATACAAGGGAGGGATTCCATGGCTGAAAAATGGAAGGGACCCCTGGAGCGTCTGGACGATAACCGCTGGGTTATACCCCGCACCTATAAACAGGGAATGCGGACTGACGGGATTATCTACGCGGGAAAGGATATGATAGAAGCGGTACTTGCTGACCAAGCTCCGGAACAGGTAACCAATGTAGCGTGTTTGCCGGGAATAGTGGGTCGCTCCATGGCCATGCCTGATATTCACTGGGGTTATGGATTTCCCATCGGAGGAGTGGCCGCCTTCGACAGGGCGGAAGGTGTGATTTCTCCAGGAGGTGTGGGCTTCGATATCAACTGTGGTGTCCGGTTGGTACGCACGGAACTTTCGGGTGACGAGGTACAGCCCCGCTTGAAAGAGCTTGTCAATGCGCTTTTCCGGGACGTACCCTCCGGTCTTGGCTCTGAGGGAAGGCAGGTGTTTTCCCAGCGGGATCTCACCAAAGTGTTGACAGAGGGAGCCCGCTCTCTGATTAAAAGAGGATATGGATGGAAAGAAGACACCACCTATCTTGAAGAAGGCGGAGCCATGGCGGGGGCCGACCCTGCTGAGGTAAGCGAGAAAGCCATGAAAAGAGGAAGGGAGCAGGTAGGAACGTTGGGCTCGGGGAACCACTTTCTGGAAGTAGAGGTTGTGGAGGAGATTTTCCACCCTGATATAGCACGTTCCTTCGGTTTATTTGAAGGCCAGGTCGTGGTGATGATCCATACCGGTTCCCGGGGTTTCGGACACCAGGTCTGTACCGACAGCCTCCGCCTCATGCAGAGTGCAATGAAAAAATACGGCATCAGCGTTCCCGATAAGCAATTGGCTTGCGCACCTCTTTCTTCCGACGAAGGGAAGGCATATTTTGCCGCTATGGCATGCGCGGCGAATTTCGCCTGGGCGAATAGACAGTTAATCACCCACCGTGTGAGAGAGAGCTTTGAAACGGTTTTCGGTTCCTCGGCCGAAAAGCTGGGCATGCATATCCTCTACGATGTGGCCCACAATATCGCCAAACTCGAGCGCCACAGGGTCACAGGAAAGGAACTCGATGTGTGTGTTCACCGCAAGGGAGCCACCCGGGCGTTTGCGGCCGGCCACCCTGCCCTGCCGGAAGCATACCGGGCTGTGGGACAGCCGGTACTTATTCCGGGTGATATGGGAACAGGGTCATACATTCTCGTGGGAACGCAACGAGCCATGGAGGAGACGTTTGGGTCTACCTGCCATGGAGCGGGAAGAGTACTCAGCCGCTCGCAAGCGGACAAGCAATCACGGGGCAGAGATATAGTAGCGGAACTCCAGGAGAAGGGAATCACAGTGATGGCCAAGAGCCGATCAACCCTTCGTGAGGAAATGACTGAGGCATACAAGAGCGTGAAAGCAGTGGTAGAGACGGTGGAACAATCAGGAATTTCGTTGCGAGTGGCCTCTACCAGGCCCATGGGGGTGGTCAAGGGATAGCGATCCGCTTGATCAGAAAAGGGGAGATACGATGCTTGACTGGAAATGGGTGCGAGACAACCGAGGTGCGCTGGAAGGCGCGCTGCAACGACGCCGGATGGATGTAGACGTGCAGTCCATTTATAACTTGGACCAGGAACGCCGCATGCTTCAGCAAGAGGCCGATAATCTCAAGGCCAAAAGGAACGAAGCATCACGAAACATAGGAAAAATGAAACAAGAAGGAGCCGATCCCGCTCCGGTCGTAGAGCACATGCAAGAAGTATCGGAAAAAATCAAGGGTATCGATACCCGTCTCAAGGAACTCGAGGAATCATGGCGTGAGATGCTGCTGTGGATACCCAATATCCCCCATTCCAGCGCTCCTGTTGGTGAAAATGAGAACGATAACGTTGAGGTGAAACACTGGGGGCATATGCCGGAGTTTCATTATACTCCGCGGCCTCACTGGGAGATCGGCGAGGGCTTGGGGATTCTCGACTTCGAACGGGGAGCAAAAATAGCATCTTCCCGTTTCGCTGTGCTTACAGGCCAGGGTGCGCTTTTGGAAAGAGCGCTCATACATTTCATGCTCGATCTCCATACACGAAGGCACGGGTACCTCGAAGTTTTCCCTCCCTTCATGGTGAACTCATCCGCCATGACCTGGACGGGCCAACTTCCAAAATTCGCGGCCGATCTCTATCACTGTCAGGACGACCTCCACCTCATTCCCACCGCGGAAGTACCTGTTACCAACCTGCATGCAGGAGAGGTGTTGCCGAACGAGGCGCTTCCCCTCTTCTACACGGCCTATACGGCGTGCTTCCGCAGGGAGGCGGGATCTTATGGAAAAGACGTGCGCGGTCTCATACGGCAGCACCAGTTCAACAAGGTAGAGCTGGTAAAATTCACTCACCCGGATACTTCGTACCAGGAGCTCGAGACGCTGCTCAGTGATGCATCAAGGGTGCTCGAACTATTGGGGCTTCCCTACCGGGTGGTTACCCTCTGTACGGGAGATTTAGGTTTTGCGGCGGCAAAAACGTATGATATCGAAGTCTGGGTACCCTCTCAGGGGACCTACCGGGAAATATCTTCTTGCAGTAATTTCGAAGACTTTCAAGCCCGCCGTGCCGGTATCCGCTTTCGAGACGAAAGGGGAAAACTACGTTTTGTCCATACCTTAAACGGATCAGGAGTCGCGGTGGGCCGTACGATGGTAGCGATTTTGGAGAATTACCAGCAAGAGGATGGAACAGTGACCATCCCTGAAGCATTGCGCCCGTTCATGGCTGGTGTGGAGCGAATCATACCCAGGGAAGGAGTGGTGTGAATGGAACGGATAGGCATCGGTATGGTTGGATACGGTTTCATCGGCAGAATTCATGCTCTGGCCTTTTCCTCACTTCCATACTATTACGAGGAACTGCCGGCTCTCCCTGAAATCCGGGGGATATGTACTTCCTCACCCCGCAGTGCGCAGGCTGCGGGGGAGGAAAGCGGGGTGCATTTTGTCACCCACCAGCTTGAAGAACTGTTAGCAAGAGAGGACATTGAAGTGGTGGTCATTGCCACGCCCAACATATTTCATCGTGAGGAAGTGGAAAAGGCGGTTGAAGCAGGTAAGGCGGTATATTGCGACAAACCATTAGCCATGAACCTTGCAGAAGCGGAGACCATAGCGAAAACGGTCGACCGTTCCGGGGTGCCCTTCGGAATGGCCTTTCAATACCGATTTATCCCTGCCCTCCTGCGCGCCGGCGAGCTCATCGGTGAGGGTAAGCTGGGAGAGATATTCCGGGCTCGCGTGGCGTACCTTCATTCGGGATATGTAGATCCCTCAAGACCCATGAAATGGCGTTTGCGCCGTGAAATGTCCGGTGGGGGAGCTCTCGCTGATTTGGGTTCACACGTGGTTGACCTGGTGCACTACCTGGTTGGTGAAACAGAAGTGACAAACGCCCGTGCCCGGACTTTCATCAAAGAACGTCCGGTAGAAGCGGGCTCATCCCGGCGGGAAAAAGTAGGAGTGGATGACTGGTGTGAGGTAGCCTTTACCCTTGCGGGAGGAGCGGAAGGTACGATAGAAGCCAGCCGCTTTGCCACCGGAAGCTGTGACGAAATCCGGGTGGAAATCGAAGGATCGAGAGGAAGTATACGCTTTCATTCCATGCAACCTAATTATCTCGAGTTTTACGATAACGCCGGTTTGAGGGGACCTTACGGGGGAAACCGTGGCTTCCAGCATATTGAAGCGGTTCAGCAGTATCCGCCTCCAACCCGTATCCCCGGGAAAAACGCGATCGGCTGGGTGCGTTACCATATTGCCTGTGCGCATGATTTTTTAATGCGCCATGCAGGGAGGCCGCACCTTGGCGCAGGAACCGTTGACGGAGTGCGGGCGCAGCGTTTTCTGGAAGATGCCTACCGGTTGAGTGGGTACGCGACTTGAGGAAGCACAGGCAAACGCTGTATACTATAGGAGAAAGAAAGCGGAGGGATGTCCGAATTGGCAAGGAGCCGGTCTTGAAAACCGGTACGCCGCAAGGCAGTGTGGGTTCGAGTCCCACTCCCTCCGCCATTCCATGGGTCAATGGTTTGTTGATGCATGGTTTGAAGCCGGCATGTTGATCACCTTCTCATTGGCCTTTACGCTTCTCACTTCTCATTTTCCATCACTCCCTCCGCCATCCCATGTGTGTATAATAAGACAGTATTCTTTCCCGGACATCAGCGCGCTGGAGAAAAAATGGCTGCTGTTTCAAAATTAAGAGATTGATGAGAAAGCGATGGCGATACATCAATGAAACAACTCTTTCTCGGGTTGGTTCTGTTGATACTTTTGTTCACGGGAATACACGCTTCAGCACGGCGCTACGACCCTTCCCTTGAATGGAGGGAAATGTCCACTCCTCACGTACGAGTTGTTTTCCCTCTCCACCTCATTGATACAGCCCGTATGGCAGTGGCTCTCATAGAAGACATACTCCCAGAACTTGAAACCCTGACCGGGTCTGTTCTCGATTACCGGCCGGCTATAGTACTCCATGACCAGACTGAATCTTCTCAGGGATATGCCGATCCCCTGCAGGGAGAAATTCATATCTCTGTTTCTCAACCTTCCGATCTCGCTTTCGGTTCACGTCCAGGGAATTGGCTGCGTTTGGTACTTGCCCACGAGCTTGCCCATCTTCTTCACCTTGGTGCGGTGGAGGGCGGATTTACGACACTGCGATCGCTTTTGGGATATGTTGTACTTCCGAATATGGTGCAACCCTTTTGGGTATGGGAAGGATATGCCATGTACGCCCAAGGCACAGCAGGAGCACGAGGGGGTGCCGACCACCCTGTCTACCGTATGTACCTCCGTGACCATGCCCTGCGGGATGATTTTGTACCTCCGCACCTTCTGCGTGGATACAGTTTTCTCGAACGGTTCCCGGGCCGTTCGGGG
>PWXL01000036.1 GCA_003561145.1 Candidatus Atribacteria bacterium | reverse complement strand
CCCCCGGGCGAAAATGATCTTTAATAGACGCTCCGTGTCACTGCGATAGGTGTCACGGGAAAGAACAAAAGCGAGGTCAATTTTGGATCTCCTGTCAATACGCCCTGCCCCCCGCCACCACAGAGCAGGGAAGCTGTGTCCATCTTTTTCGACCACCATCCTCAGGTGGGAACCGTCTCCCATTACCTGTTCTTCCCGTACTTCCCAGGCGGGGCAATAGAAGAGCGGTTCGGAGAATTCTTCTCCGAAGGGAGCTGCCTGTTCACATATTTCCCATAAAGAAGGGGTAAGCCGGGAGGGGTGAAGCACAAAATCAGGAGTCAACAGGGGCGGGGAGGGACGCCGTTCCGGCTCCCGAAAAATTGTTTCCAGGCGCTCGCGAAAAAAAGAGAGGTTCTCCGGGTAGAGAGAAAACCCGCATGCTCCCTTATGTCCTCCGCAGGAAAGAAGGATATCCCGGCACCTTTTCACTCCATCGAAAAGATCGACACCGCCTGCGGTACGTGCCGATCCCACCAAAAGATTTCCTTTACGGGTCAACACAAATGAAGGCATGTGAAAAGCTTCCGCCAGGCGGCCGGCCAATATTCCGATAATTCCAGGATGCCAGAAAGGATTACATAAAAAGATAGGAATACGCCCGGATTCTCCGCCTTCGAGTTCCGCCAGTGCTTCCTGAAGTGATATATCTGTCAGCCTGCGCCGTTCACGATTGATCCCTTCCAGGTAATGTGCCAGGTACATGGCCCGGTCCCGGTCACCGGTGAGCAGCAATTCAAGCACCGAGGAAGCGCTTTCAAGTCTTCCGGCGGCATTCAGCCGGGGCACCAATTGGAAAGCTACATCTTCAGCCGAAAATATTCTTCGTATCCCCCCTGCGGAGGAAAGCAGAGCCTTCAAGCCGGTACGGTGCGGGCTCACAAGCTGTCCGAGACCTCTTTTGAGAAGACGGCGAGATTCGCCCCGCAGAGGAACCGCGTCCGCTACGATGGAAAGCGCTACCAGGTCTAAAAAATCCTCCTGTTGAATAGCCGTTCCACTGCGCTCTGCCAGAGCCCGTACCAGGAAGAATGCCACACCACACCCGGAAAGAGTACGCAAGGTATGCCCTTCCTGTAGAAGGTGAGGATTGATGATTGGTACATTCATTGGAGGTGTACCGCCCATGCGGTGATGGTCGGTAACAACCACGTCCATACCCCCCTGCCGCGCACAGTCCACAACCTCTCCATCGGAAGAACCGCAGTCACATGTCACCAAAAGCTTCACGCCGCTGGATCCGAGTTTCTCTACAGCTTCCCGGTGAAGACCATATCCCTCACGGTGACGGTGGGGGAGATAGGGACGAACCTTCATGCCCATCTGGTGCAATGCTTCCACCAATACCGCCGTGGCCGTTACCCCGTCAACATCGTAATCTCCATACACACATACCGCTTCCTCCCGCTCCCGGGCTGCACATATTCTTTCAACCGCCTCCTCCATGGCACCACCAAACTCCCAGGGGGAAGTGAGGGGGTGTACTTCCGGGTACAGGATCTCCCGTACCTCCTCAACGGTCTTCACCCCCCGCCGCAGCAGGAGCTCGGCTAATTCCTCCTTCCCCCCCGCAGCTTCGAGAAAACCCGGAGGGAGCGGCAGGTGTTGAGGAAGGACAAGGACGGGCTCAGGGTACATTCAATAAACCTCCATCATCAAAAGGGGATTTCCGTGATATCATCCCAGCTCACCTCGGCATCCCAGGATACTTCCTCCTGCTCAAAGGCTGCTTCTCCCAGGGGTTCTCCGGTACAGCAATAGCGGTAAGGACACAGCGGGCAATGGGAATGATTTGGAAGAGCTTCTCCTCCCTCCAAAATCTCCTTACAGCAGGAGGCGGCTTCACGGATTCGCCGCTGGTACCTCTGCAGGGATGAAGGAGAAAGTGTGAAAGTGACCGGCGAATCCGGAAAGACCGGGTTCCAGTACACAAGCGAGAGTTCGTTTGTCCCGGTTCCAAAGTAGCGCTTTCCCTCCCTTTCCGCCACCACAAGGTACACAACGGTCTGCCAGCTCTTTTTCAAAGCCCGGGTTCGTAAGGGATGCGCGCCCACTTTCCAGTCATACAGGGTGATGCGGCCTGCATGAAGGCGCACGAGGTCAAAGGTTGCCATGAGTGGGTAGTCCCACTCACATACCACTTGACATTCAGGGAAGTATGTTTCTTCTTCCCGCAGGGGAATACATTCCTTGAGTGAGGCAAGCCATGCTTCGCCTTCCGGAAACGCCGGGGTCAATTGTGCAGTGGGAAGACGCAAAAAATAGCGCTCCGCCATGAGGTGAAAGTCTTGTCCCCGTTTCACCCATTGTGCGGAATTTTTCCGAAAGTGATATTCACGCAGCCATGCCAGACCGTCACGGTATACATACCGGAATTTGAGCGGGCATTGCTCAAAGGTATGAAAGGCTTTTTGACTGAAGGTCCTGATATTCCCGCTCATGAAAGTGCTGTTCCTTCTCGTTCCCGTATGCACGATTCCAGTACTTCGAAATATACACAGGCATGAGAATTTTTCCCGGCTTTTTTATTCTTAGCAGGACGGCGGTAGGTCGATATCACCAGGCGGCGGCGGGCCCGGGTGATACCCACATAGAGAAGGCGCAATGCCTCGGCCACCGTCTCCCGATGAAGAACATCTTCTCCCATTTCCTCTTTCCCTTCCCATAACACAGCAAGCTCCCGCCGCAGTGTCCACATGGGATTTTTGATGTCGTCCTTCAGAAACCATGTCTCACCCTTGCAGGGATCCTCCGGCCGTGCAGGAAAATTTTCCGCGGTGAGGCCGGGAAGAAATACAGCGTCCCACTCGAGTCCCTTCGCTTTATGCAATGTTGTTACCGCAACTTCTCCCGCCCGGGGAATATATGCCGGAAGATTTGAGAGAAGCGCTCGAAAGCGGTTATCGCGGGAGCGGGGTTTGAGAAGTTCCGTTGCCGTGCGGGAGAGCCCTCCCGCCGGATCCTCATCAAGAATCCGCCGGGCTTCCTCTGCCACCCCCTGGACCAGGGAAAGTTCTTCAGCTTTGGCTCCAACCGTTTCCCCTACCAATAAAACCAGTTTCTCAACGTTTTGCGAAAAAGCCTTGAGCAGAAAACCAATTTTCTCGATTCCCTCACGGAAACCCTTCTCCATCCCTTCCTGCTCCAAAACAGGAAAAAGATCGCTCACCCCGCCTCCGGTGAGAGGAGAAAACAGCTCTTCCAGTGTTATACCCTGTAAACGCTCGCAGAAGGCTGCATTTTCCATAATGTCAGGAACCCATGTCTCCATGGCCCGCAGAAAGAAATCCTGCCGGCAGGGCCGGGCCAAAAAAGCCAGAATATGTCCCACCACTCGAAGCGTTTTCTCTCCGCTCGCCGAAACACCCGTGAGCTCGAAACACGAGAGGCCTCCCCTGCGTAAATGCTCAACATAAGACCGGACTTCCCAGTTCGTACGTACGGCTACCGCAACGCTGTAATCAAAGTTTTCCGCCGATAACAGGGTAATCCGGCGCATCACCTCTTCCCGTTCTTCCTCATCGGTTTCACAACGAAAAGCAGTGACCACCCGGCCTTCCGGAAGCGGGTTGGGAGAGGGGTCGCCGGCAGGAACCGGGTGGATGTATTGTTCTCTGAGACCTTCGTCCGGGCCCAATAGGGGGTGATGCTGCGCGCTCCACCCTACCAGGTGGTTCGCAAGCTCTATTATGGGGACTGCGCTTCGCCCGGAATGCAGGATGTGGCATGTATCCACCGTCTTACGGCGGCGGAAATCATCGAACAAGCCCGGATCAGAACTGGTAAAAGTGGCCAGGATCGACTGGTTCGGGTCTCCCACCCGCACCAGGTTTCCTTCCACTCCGCTGATACATTCTAAAAGTTCCTCCTGGCGGGGGGTGGTATCTTGTGATTCATCTTCGAAAACAAAGCGGTAGCGGTCCCGAAGTTCGGACAACACCGAACTGTGCGTGTGCACCAGTTCAAGTGCTTTGAGGGTGAGGTCATCATAATCGAGCCAGCCCCTCCATTCCAGCTCTTTCTGGTATTCGAGGTATACCCGTATTACCCAGCGCACAAGGGACGATTGCGCGGACCGGTTATGGAGTTCAAAAGCAGCGTCACGCTCGATTCCTTTGGATTTGAGCAAGGAGACAGCTTGCCCGCACACCTGTGTGAAGTCATCCCTCCATCGTTCTTCTGTTGTTTTCCTGTTTGACCATCCACCGCGCTCCCCGTGACGGATGAAGGCATAAAAGTTCTGGCGGTTTTCATGTAGAACCCGGTCAACCGCACTATACATGGCACGCCGTCTGTGTGCCTCTCCGATTACCTGGAACTCGTCGGAAACAAGCACTGAACCAGGATCCTCTCTCACAATACAATGAGCAAGCGAATGGAGAGTACGGGCTTCCCATCCCTTCCCCCCGGGCAACCCTTTTGCCTGCAGGAATTCTGTAATGCGGGTTCGAAACGCGCTCACGGCCGAGTTGGTATAGGTAACCACCAGTACCTTACCGGGGTGTTGCCGGCCTTCCGCAACCAACTCCGCACACAGAGCGCTCAACAGTGTCGTTTTTCCTGCGCCGGGAACAGAGCTCACCGCCATGCGCCCTTTCCTGTAGTCCATGACTTCTTTTTGTCCCGGTCTCCAATGTATCTCTTCCATTCAGGGCTTCTCCTTCTCAACTAATTCTTCCAATACCGACGCCAGTTCACCATCTTGTTCATATCCTCTGCTATCGTAAAAACTCCAGAATACCAAAAGCTTTTCACGGCACTTTTTTAAAAGGTTCGACACCAGCACGGCTCCCTGTTCGCGCCGTTTGCTTTCGGACACCTCGCGGGTCCAGCGTGTTCCTTCTTCCCACAAGGGCGAAAAGAGGTAAGGGTTGGAAAATGCCCGTACGCCGGTAGAAAGCCATGCTTTCGAAGCTGCATCGGTCCAAATCATCACCCGCGAGGAACGGGAAGAGAGAAGATAGGAATATGGAGTGGAGAGGGTAACTGCGTCTGTAACCACTTCTTCAATTTCATCAGGCGCCCGCGCAGCCCGGCTTCCCCCCGTGAGCAAGCGGAGGAAAGCACCCTCTGCGTTTTTCCCCAGGCGGGGGAGGGAACTCACTCCTTCCAGGAAATCGGCAGCGGTTTCCACCATCTTGCGGCACAGGGGCAGGTGGGTAACGGGTTCGGGAGGGTGCAGCAGTACATCTACCAGAAAACGCTGGAAAAAAACATCCAGGGAAAGGGTTTCTTCTTTCCGGTACCGGAAAACCCATTCCCGCAGTTTCCGGTAACGTGCAATGTGACGGGGTCCTATCCGGTCCACCATTTCGGTTTCCTCACAGGGAACAAAGTCATAGGGCCGTGCGCGTGTCATCCTGTCAGCCAACAATGATGCCCGTACGGTGTCAATTTGGAGAACCAGGGAGAGAGCCGCCGATAAGGCATCCGTCGTCGGCAGAACATCCCACGAAGGATGACATACACACGCCATGGTCACCAGGGCATTGAGATAAGGATCATCCATCAATCTTCCCCTGCGGGTTATGCTATGCACAGGTACCCCTTTTTTCCCCAGGATGTTCTCTAACGTCAGCTCCATAACCCTATCGACGTATGGACCCACCACAACGATTTCTCCCGGTGTGTAACCTTCTTCTTCCACCAAGCGGAGTATGGTTTCCCCGACCTCTACCAGCATCTGGCTTCGAAGTTCGGCGTGTCCATGGAGCTCTATATTACCCGGGGGGATTGTGCCGCTATACTCTTCACTGCGGATTCGCCGCGCGGTTGCCTTGGCAAGGGTAAGATACGGCGGGGCTGCCGAAAAAGAATGAATAAGTTTCACAGATTCACACAGGGGAAGAATTTCTCTTTCTGCAAGCTCGGGACAAGCACCCAACACCCGGGTATTGCCGCCGCACGGGTCGTACCCGACAGTCATTCCACGCAAGCGGAAAGAGAGTTCACGGAGAAAGCAGATTTCCGTACACGAAGCCTCTTCCAGGTTATCCACCACTAGATATGGATAGCGTTGCGAGAAAGATTCGATATAATCTGCTTGTTCGTTTAAACGGTTGAATGCCTCTATGGCAAGAGCAAACGGCAGCAGAGAATATACCGTGAGTTCTTTGATATACATGTTAAGAGCTCCCTGCATCTGGTGGATGACACGCTGGCGGACCGGATTCGGACGCTCCATGCCCCCGATCAATATGGACTCTATGCGAGAGAAGGGTTGCCTATTGAGCGCTGCCTTGGCAAGGTTATTGGCAATCTCACTACTGAGAGTGGAGAGCGAACATTGCGTCCCCACAAAATATTTCTTTTGTTCTCTCAAAAACTCCACCGTTTTCTGAATCAAATATTCGTTCAGCTCTATATTGCAGATATGGGGTGCAGGCACACCACTCT
>PWXL01000107.1 GCA_003561145.1 Candidatus Atribacteria bacterium | reverse complement strand
GAGCTGCCTGCTTACCGATTCACCCTGAAAAGACCTGTTGACGTATACCCGCCGTAACTCAGGTTGAAATACTATGGCAGCGCCTGCCAGGTAAAAGAATATCAAAGCGCGCCAAAATGGAGCAAGTTCCTGCAACCCGGCATAATTCGATATACCTGCTACCACGAGGAGAAGCCCCAAATAACGGAGGGGTGCAAGCAGCGAAGTCCCGCGTACAATGAGGAAGATTCGCCAGGAAAGTAACCATAAAACCAGGAAAATAATCAGCCAGCGCCATGGGCCTAAAAATCCCAAATCCGGCCCCCTTCGTTATCCCAGAAGGAGAGCCAGGAGGGCCTTCTGGGCATGCAAACGATTCTCTGCCTGGTCAATACATACAGAAAAAGGACCGTCCATCACTTCATCAGTGATTTCCTGCCCCCGGTGGGCCGGCATGCAATGCATCACCATCACTTCCTTTCCCGCCCTGGAAAGCAAATCTCTGTTCACCTGAAAGGGGCGAAATTGGACAATGCGGTCTTCGGCCTCCTTTTCTTTTCCCATACTTGTCCATACATCAGTATAGATAACATCTGTTTCCTTTACTGCAAATCGTGGGTCGGGCTCGAAACGCAAACGGCCTCCCCTGCTTTGAATCAGCGTTTCTGATTGTTCCCAAATCCCTGCATCAGGCCGGAATCCAACAGGTGTAGAAACGGTGAGGTTGAGGCCTAATACGGAGGAGGCGGCCAACCATGAATGGCAAAGATTATTTCCATCACCGACAAAACTTATTTCCACTCCCTGTACTTTCCCCTTTTTTTCCAAAATGGTAAGAAGATCCCCCAGCACCTGGCAGGGATGATGAAGATCAGAAAGACCGTTAATGACGGGTACTTCACAATGATGAGCCAATTCCAAAACCGTATTGTGATCAAAGGTCCTCAGCATTATCGCGTCCACCATCCTGGCTAATACTTGTGCTACGTCCTTCACCGCTTCCCGCTTCCCTAATCCAACTTCTTCCGGCCCCAGGTATAAAGACGCTCCCCCGAGCTGGGCCATGGCCATCTCAAAAGATACCCTGGTGCGTAAAGAAGGTTTTTCAAAAAGCAAAGCCAGCGTTTTCCCCTCGAGGGTGCGCAACCTTTCACCGCTCATCAAGCGTCTTTTCAGAGCAATTGCAGTCTGTAACAGATATTGAATCTCCTCTGCGGCAAAATCTGCTATATCGAGGAAATCTTTTCCTCGAAACATCCACTTCATCCGGCGACACCCTCTTTCAGTATGTATACATTTTCTTGATAAATGGCGAAAGGTAGGCTCGCATAACCGTCCCATAACCGGCCTGTAACTCGACCACCTCTCCCGGTTGATAGTTGTGTGTGCATTCCTCGACATCCAACACCAGGTAATTACTTGTAACACCGATTATTTTAGCATTTTCTTCCAGCAAATATAACTGCGTCTCGTCTATATCTTGGGCACCTACAGCCAAGAGAACTCTCCTGCGCTGCTTTCCCGGCTGTGGCTCTACAACTCTCCCGAAAACATTGAAACCACGTGTATCTTTTATGTTCACCTCTTTGGACCGTACTTCCACTACCTCTGCTCGAATGGTGAATGCTCCCTGTTTGAGCCAGGCGAAGCTATTCTTCCTGCTGATATCCGTACCCAGGAGCCAGGCTTCACCCACACGTACCTGGTTCACTCCTTCAAAAACACGATTGTCTTCCCACAGTGGCAGAAAAGTACTTCCCCCCACGGAAAGAAGCAAGGAGCTCCTTTCCAGACGGCATGATACTTCTTCCCGCCACGCAAGGGCTCTGTGAATCGTTTCCCGGTAGGGAAGAACGCCGCTCAAACAGGCAAGCGACAAGCTGATTCCAAGTATCCTCACATGTGACCACCTGTGCTGGAATTTCGGTAATTCCAGGAGTTCCGCGGGTAAAAACCCTTCACGGCCGTCGCCTGCCTCGACCGTGAGAAATACATCTGCATTGCAGTGGCGGGACTGTGCTATGGTGTTGATTTCGTCCAGCGCTTCCACGTGAGAAAGATGCGCGATAATTCCCGCTTCGACCATGGGTTCAAGTTCCCACCTCATGGGAAGGCGAATCAGTTGGAGTTGTGGAATCGCGCCGTAGCGTTTCCGGATGGAAAGAAGGCTTCCAAGGTTGGCGTCGGCATAACTCCGGAATTCCCTTTCCCACAGTGCCTCTATCACCACCGGGTCTGCCAGACATCCCTTGGTGACTGCCACGGGACATATGTTCCACTCGCGGCACCGCCGCAACAATGCAGTCATGTTCCACTTCAATATGGATATGTCGACAACCAGAGAAGGCAAGGATTGCACCATGGTCTCCTGAAAAGAAAATATTTCATTCACAGGGGGAGAGCTGAAAAACTTTCCTTACAAACAAAAAAGCCCCCGCGAGGGGGCCATGGGTACACTTACCGTTTGGAAAACTGGAAGCGGGCGCGGGCACTCCGCAATCCATACTTTTTCCGCTCCTTCATCCTTGGGTCCCGGGTAAGAAGCCCCGCCTTTTTCAGTGTGGTTTTCATACTCTCATCCACCTGCAGAAGAGCTCGTGAAATTCCCAATGCTACCGCTCCTGCCTGGCCGCTTAAGCCCCCGCCTTCAGTTTTGGCATGAACATCAAACCGGGATTCACTGCCGGTGAGAACAAGCGGCTTCGTGGCAAGTATTTGCCAGGTTGAACGGGGGAAAAAATTATCCACGTCCCGTCCATTGACCACAACCTTGCCGCTTCCCAATGTCAACCATACCCGGGCTATAGAAGTTTTTCTTCTCCCGGTGGCATAATACTTCACCTGTGCTTCCACGTTATTCACTCCTTATCTCCAGTGGGGATGGAACTTGTGCAGCGTGAGGGTGCGATGGGCCGGCATATACCTTGAGCTTTTTTATCTGCCGCCGACCCAGCCTATTATGAGGAATCATGCCCCATACAGCCCTTCTTATTACCTCTTCCGGTCTGCGTGCCAATAAATGCCCCAGCGGCTCGGCGCGAAATCCTCCCGGGTAACCGCTATGTCTCCGGTATAATTTTTGCTCGAGTTTCTTGCCGGTTACACGGACCTTGACGGCGTTGATGACAATGACAAAATCACCCGTGTCCTGGAAAGGGGTGTACGTATTTTTATTCTTTCCCATTAAAATCATGGCAATCTGGGAAGCGAGCCTTCCCAACACCTGACCGTCAGCATCCACCACGTGCCATTTGCGCTCTATCTCTTTGACCGGTGGAAAATATGTTTTGTTCTGCATGTGCCGATCTCCTCTGTTTGTGTTAAGACAGCAGATTGCATTGTAAAAGAAGCATGGGGTAAAAGTCAAGTCAAGACTGTCAACCCAGAGCCAAGGATCGTTTCCTTTTCCTCTACCTGTACATCAGCGAGGTGCGCATGAATACGGTACGTGACATGAGAAGAAAGAATATCCAGCCCGCCACCGCCGGAAGGGAAAAAACCTGGATTGATGTACCCAGGCCGATCCTGTCGGCCAATATTCCGAAAAGACCCGGACCCAAAGCGTTTGTTATGGTCATAAGACCCATTAAAATACCGAATGCCTGTCCTTTCCCGATGGACCGGTGAAGCGATGACAGCATCATGTTTTGGGATGGCATAACGCCCAACCAGCATCCTCCGAAGATAATGAGCATGAGACCGATAGACCAAAAGGATTGAAGTGTTCCTACCAGGAAGATAACCGGCCCGGTGGCGGCCGCCAGGACTTGCAGCACGGGGAATGGTTTCCAGCGATCCACCAGTACCCCTGCAAGGGGAACAAACAGCATCCCTCCAAGAAAGATGAAACCGGAACCGTAACTGGCTGTCCAGGGGGGGAGTCCGACATCACGCACAAGATAGGTAGGGACAAAATTGACAACAGCAGTGATGCATAATACACGGACGGTCACACCAAGGAAAAAGAGAATATTGACCATGAGCGGCGTACGCTCCATGGTTTTCTCATTTTCGTTGGAGAGAGGAGGGGTGACGTTTTCAGAGGTGGAGAAGGTCCGAAGACGCAAGAACACATAGGCCATAATGACTGCAGGAACAGCGGAAATGAAGAACAGACCCCGCCAATCCAGAACCTGTAAAAGCCTTCCGTAGATCACGAACATGAGAAAAATCCCGGTAGCACCCCAGAATTCGAAGGAACCGTAATTCTTTCCACGCCGGGTCAACGTTGACTCATCGACCGCGGCATACATCGTGGGGTGGTATGTACTCACTCCCACACCCGTAAGCAAAATAAGGACCAGAAAAACTGGGAATGTGGGAGAGAGTCCGGCGGCAACCATTCCTCCCGCCGTCACCACAAAACCCACACCGATGATCAGCCAGCGGGGGAAACGATCGGAAAGCTTGCCAAAAACAAGGGAAAAAAAAGCAATCATCCCGAGAAAAGCCGTGAGCAAACCCCCCGCTGGGCCATATTCCAATCCAAACTGTTCCAGGATAAGAGGAAGCACTGCGGGCAGTATAAACCAGTATATATCATTCACCGCATGACTTGTCCTGCTGGTGAAAAGGAAGGATCGGTTTTCCATGATTCTGAACGCCTCCGGAAAATACAGTCAAACGCCTTTGTACCATATTCCCCATTGCAAGGTCAAGCGCTCTGCACGCACCGTCTGCAGCTCACCTTGCTGCTTTGAAAAGGTACACCCCTCCCCCGGCCTGCTCCATTTTCCACCCGCAATGGTGAGCAATCCACTGCATTCCGTTGCATTCAATCACGGGTAATGATACAATTGGCCTCGCTTCACAAACATCAGTGAACGAGGTGATATCATGCCCAATACAAAGTCAGCGTTGAAAAGGTTGCGGCAAAGCCGGGAACGCAGGATGAGGAACCGGCGTTTCGGGTCCGTGACCAAGACCACTATGAAAAAATTTCTTTCTTTACTGGAAGAGGGTAAGATGGAAGAAGCGCGCCTGCATTTTTCAGAGGTGACAAAGAAAGTTGACATGGCAGCCGCCAAGGGCGTCTTCCATCCTAATAAAGCCTCCCGCCTGAAATCCAGGCTTGCAAGGCGTTTGAATGCCCGTTCTGAAGCTGTCACTTCCCAATAAAAGTCGAATCCATTCACCCTCCTTACCTCGCTCGCCGGTGAATCGATTCTGAGGAGGTTGGGGGAGCAGAGTCTGTCGTCTTCTCTCCCCCGCTGATACAGAGAATAGTCTCTAACATCATTGCCTCGAAATCTACGGGAGATGTTTTCAAGCGGCGATCAACAGCAGCAAGTGTATAGAGTACGGTGCGTGCTTCCTGCAGGGTAAAGTTTTTTGCCGTCACTTGTATCTTCTTCATTTCAAACTGGTTGAGAGCACTGCCTTTCCACAGGTCGGTGCTGGTTTCCCCGCTTTCGAGAATTTGGTATATAAGGCGGAATCGGCGGGCGAGCAGAGTGAGAAGCAAGGCAGGCGGCGTTCCCAACTGCATCAACCGGGAAAAATGCAATTGTGCCCGCATAGCGTTTTTCTTACCCACTTCGTCAAGAAAACCGAACGTCAGTGTTTTCTCGTTTTTTTCGAAAAATACTTCTACATCGAGAATATCGATAGTGTCTTTACTACGTGAGCACAGAAATTGTTCAATGTCTTCATCAGAGAGGTCATATTCTCTCCAGAAGCGGACCAAGGCATCAAGGGCTTTTGCGGTAGGGTTACACCCATACCGGCGGCACAGGCTTCCCATGATCTCTCTTTCCGGAACCCTCACTTCTATCACCGGAATCTTTGTCCAGCTTTTTTTCGGTTTTGCCGTCAGGATACACAGAAAAACCGTATCCTCAAGACTTTTTTCCTTTCTGAATATATCAAGAACATCTTTTTCCTCTGTATTCTCGAATACTATAGCGTTTTTTACAGGAAATAAGGAGGGATTGAGAAACTCCTGCCGGCGTTTCCCCCATTCCTCTTTCCCCTGTATTCGGATTACCCGCTCAATGTTCAGCTGTTTTTTCACTGCGGGGAAAATTTCCCTGTCCCACATTCTCCGGTTTATGCACAGGTAAAAAACCAGCCTATCCACCGTGCGGGGTATGGAACGCATCAAGCGTGAGAGGTTTTCGTTTTCCAAACTCTTCGATCCTTAAGCCACCTGTCGAGGGAGTGACCCGAATCCCACCGTCCCGGTAAGTGACATACCCTTCTACACCCATCTCTTCAAGGAGATGAAGAGTTCTGGGATCGGGGTGACCATATGTGTTTTCTCCCACCGAAATAATAGCAGAAACGGCGCCGGATGTAGATACCAATTCCCGCAAGGTTTCAGTATACTGTCCATGGTGAGGCATTATAAGAACGTCCGCGCTGAACACCAAGGAACCGAAGCGGAATAAATGACGCATACCTCCCTCCTCGATATCTCCACTTATCAGGATGGATAGGCCAGGAAAATGCACTCTGAAAACCAGTGCCTGATCGTTCACGGTCGGTCCATAAACAGGGATAACCTCCACCTGGATTGATTCGCAAAAAG
>PWXL01000118.1 GCA_003561145.1 Candidatus Atribacteria bacterium | reverse complement strand
TTTGCGGCAATTTCAATATCTTGAGCTCTCCCGTTAGTGCAGGTACCTAAAAATGCCTGTTGAATTGGAACGGTTGGCAAATCTTCAATCGGGGTCACCGTATCCACCCTGTGAGGCAAGGCCACCTGTGGCGTGAGAGAGGAACAATCCATCTCAACTGTTTCAGCGTAGGTAGCGTCAGGATCAGGCTGGATAGGATCATATTGCCGCTTCGCGCGTCCTTCCAACCACTTCAAAGTCTTCTCGTCCGGTGCTATCAACCCTGCCTTTGCTCCCATTTCAACTACCATATTGGTAATGGTCAACCTCTCTTCAATCTCGCATTCGTCTACGACGGGCCCGGTGAATTCCAGAGCTCTATAGGTAGCCCAATCTGCGCCCATTTTTCCTGCTAGATGAAGAATGATATCCTTGGAAAATACACCCGGAGAGAGAGAGCCGAGCAGGTTCACTTGTGCTGTTTCCGGGACTTTGAACCATAATTTCCCGGTGACCATGACCGCCGCGAGTTCCGTGCTTCCTACCCCGGTAGAGAAAGCGCCGATCCCCCCATACGTGCAGGTATGGGAATCTGCTCCTACCACCAGGTCTCCCGGTACAACCAAACCTTCTCCCACCATCAGCTCATGACAGACTCCACAACCGGCGTCGTACACACGAATTCCATGACGAGAGGCAAAATCCCTCATCAAGTCATGAAGTGTTGACACCGCCTCCAATGGGCTCGGTGCATTGTGGTCTATAACAAAGACGATCCGATCCGGATGAAGAACACGATCGGCTTTCATCTCTGTAAAAGAACGCAGAGCCAGGGGTGTGGTCCCATCCTGCCCCATGGCCATGTCCACCTCGGCGATAACCAGGTCTCCCGCTGTAATTGGATGACTCGCTTTCCAGGAAAATATTTTCTCTGTCAGTGTTTGTCCCATTGGTTTTCTCCTTATGAACTTCTCCGCGTCTGCCCGGGTTACTTCCGCCCCATCATACCTGATAATCTGAAAGAGTGTCAATCAGCAGAATACCCCAACAGAGTTTCCCTTTGATTTCTGACTCCTCTATATGGGAGGACAAACAGGGAACAAGGAAAGACGGGAGGGAATAAGTACAGTCAGAAGACTGAATGTAGGCCCGGCTTGCAAAATGAATAGGAGGAGTGGTGGTTTCCCGCTTGCAAATGATATACCACCATTCAGGAGATGGGAATTCTATTGAGAATCGGCCTCAAAGTAATTTTTCTCGGTTTGATAATGTTTTTTTTGGCTACCGTTCCCGGACCAGGCGTGCGGGCCTCCACTCTGCTTTCTGAAGTCCGTACGCTATACGAGGCAAAGCGTTCGAAAGAAGCTTTGGAGCTCTTGCAAGGGAGTGGCAAAACACTTGGGTCTGACCGGCGTGTTTTACTGGAAACTGCCCTCCTTTTGGCTGTAGGCCTGGAAGAAGAAGCTGAACATACCGCTTATCGTTACCTCTCCTCACATGAACTGGTGGGTGACTATGTTCTTTATCTTCTCCTGAACTTCAGGCTGGAAAAAAGAGACCTTGCGGGAGCGGATACGATATTTTCTCTCCTCCAAAAGGATTTCGCTGATTCCGTCCTTATATTCCAGGGTGCCCTCCTTCTCTCCCGTGCCTATCACGAAATTGATGACAGTGAAAAAGCAGGTGCGTATCTCAACCTGGCACTCGCTACCGCCGCAGACAGCGAAGAAGAGCTTGAAGCCAACCTCGTCCTTTTTGACTATCTGACAGAGGAAGGGCGTCATCGTGAAGCCCTGTTCTTGTTGATAAGGCTCTATGAAAACTACGATGCGCTTTCCTATACCCGCACCCGCCACCTGTTACGCCCCCTGAGCACTGCATTAGTGACTGACGAATTCCCGCCCCCGGACAGGCTCAAAGCAGCTTCCTTTCTCTCGCGTCTTGGTTACCGGGAAACCGCACGGGAATTTGCCGAAAGTATTTCCCCTCTCTCTCTTACGGAGAAAGAGCGACGTGAACGTGGAACTTTGCTTATTCAAATCGCGGTCAACACAGACCGCCTGAAAGATGTGAATCCAATTCTCGCCCAAACGCCTGAACTCGCCGGTACTGACACGGCTTTTTTCTACCGGGGAGTGGTACACCAGCGATTAGGCCGATACCGCGAAGCCACTGAACTATTTTCCTCTCTGCTTGATCGATTTCCACACACAGAATATCTTTTCAATACTTTTCGAAATTTGGCTTTCAGTTACCGTGCCCTTGGTGAAATATCCCGTTATGATGAAGTAATGGAAAAAATGATCTCTGCTTTTCCGGGCAGGGGAGATATCCGCTGGGATTATTTCTGGCATGTGTACCAAAGAGGAGACATACAGAAGGGCCGAAATGTACTGGAAGGACTCTTGCCGCTCTCTGATGAATATAATCGTGCCAATTTCTGGCTGTTCCTCACAGATACTTCAACAGGCAGCGAGGAATATCTTCGTGCAATCCTCTCCGAATCAGCAGTAATCGATTATTATTATGTAAGAGCCTGGCAGGAAGCACGGAAGAAAGGTTGGGAGCCCTCACAGCCACGCTCACTTTTCCATCCGGAAAACTTCGATGAAACAGTGAACCCCGACCTGCTCACCTCCCCCCGACAGTGGAATAGGTACGAAGTTCTCCAGCAAACGGGGTTTCTCGACTTTGCCCTGGGGGAACTGAAGGCCATCAAGCGTCGCAATCCCGGGGAAAACAGTTTATTCTTCGAACTTTCCACATTGTATTCAGAACTGGAGAATTACAGGCAAAGCATATTACAGGCACTGTATCTGCGGTCTTCGCTGGGGGGTTCACCTCCCTATCGCAACATCCAGGAGCGTATTTATCCTGACTTTTTCCTGGACAAGGTTGAATGCATCGGTAACACTCAAGATGTACACATTGATCCGTACCTCGTGCTCTCGGTCTTACGGGCGGAAAGTTTTTTTGATGTGGAGGCTGTATCAATAGCCGGAGCAATAGGGCTCATGCAAATCATGCCTCCTACCGGAGCATGGATGGCTGAACGGGTCAGCCATCCGGTATTGACTGAAAGATCGTGGGAAACCGTACGGTTATTCGAGCCCCATGTCAATCTCCTCCTTGGAGTGGAATACCTTGCTTATCTCAGTGAGATGTACGGAGGGAAAAAATGCCCGGCGATCTGCGCATACAATGCAGGGCCGGGCAGGGTCAACTCTTGGCGGGAATCTCTTCCCGCTGATCCGGACGAGTTTGTCGAATCCATTCCTTTCCAGGAAACCAAGAATTATCTCAAGCGGGTGGTAGAAAACTACTTTTATTATTCCTGGTTGTACGGTGAGGACTTTACTCTTTCCCCATGTACTTTTTAAAACGATTCAGTTCCGCCTCTCCTTCGGCCACTCCCATTTCCAGGCGAATACTACTTTTTTCGCCGGGTCGGAGCACAACCAGCCTCCCCTCTTCCCGCTCGGTGTGCCGACCCAGAGGGCGGCAATTCCCCGGTTCAATACCTAAAACGTATTCCCCCTCTCCTAACATCTTCCATTCTGTAAGGTAAGGAAGAGCGTCTGTATTGAACTTAACATAGAATCCCATGTCCAATTTTTCATTGCAAAGCATGGCTGCACCATTTCCATCTCCGAGTGAGTGTGCGGTATGCAGGTACACCTTTTCATGGAAACCCCGCACCGGGGGATGAAAGCGATCCCATTCTTCTTTTCCTTCCTCGGCATGGGCATCACGCGGGATCGTCTCATCAACCGCAGTGAGTAAACGACTTCCTTCGTCAAGGAGGGGATATCCTACGTTGATGTGGTAGATGATCATGAACGGTGTGTCCTGGGATCCCTCGTTCATCACTTCATCTTCCAGCAAAATGGATTTGCTTCCCAGACGGCTTGATAGTTTCCGGTACATGACCAATTTGTCACCAAATACAGTGGCTTCCCGAACCCTGCCCTGCACCCACATCAGGTAGTCATCTCCCTGCCATGCACCATCTGCCCACACATTGGAAGCGGGCAGATACGATGCCCGACCATGCAATCCCAAGTCTTCTTCGGCCAGGAAAGGGTGGGTTGATTCATCACGGTCAGGAGCACCGGCATATGTCAAACCACATGTGTTCAGGAGACCTCCGTGAAAACCACGCAGCCACCCCAAACCTTCCGGTTCAAAAAATGCCGGGGCAACATTCTGAGTCGCTGAACGCCATGAAAGGCTTATACCCTTATAAAACGTCCAAGCAAGGTCCAAACCCCGGTCTAACAGCACTGTATAGCTCAGACCTCCGCCGGTATTCACTTGCGCGGTTCGTACTCCTCGTTCTATACCATCGGCGAGCTCAGAAAGAATCACTCCGCCTATTTGGGAAATATCTCCAACTCTTTTAAGGATCTCTTCACGGGTCATCTCTTTCCCATACACAATCGCCATTGGTCACTCTCCCTTCATCCTTCTGAAAAACGGGAAGCCACCTCCTCCCTCACGGCTACGCTCTTCGCGTGGGGGGGGTAACTGTTGTTCTTCTGCTTCTTGTGGAGCTTTACGCCGTGCTTCACGCAAAAAAGCAGGTATATCTTGGTCATCTTCGATGATAATACGCGTATCGACCTCGAGAAGGTCCTCTTCGGCAGCTGCCTCTTCACTTCCCTTTTCTTCGAAGCGTGTAGCAATAACAGTCACTATCACTTCATTGGAGAGAGAGTCATCTGTCCGGCTCCCCCACAGGATATCTGTCTCAGTCCCCGAAGCCTCCCGAATTATTTCCATAATAATTTGAACTTCATGGAGGGTCATATCGGTACCACTGGTTATATTCAGCAAGATGGATTGTGCACCCTGTATGGAAATCTCAAGCAGAGGACTGTAAATAGCCTCCTCGGCTGCGTGCTTTGCTTTCTCTCGCCCACGTCCGTGGCCGATACCGATGAGGACTTTTCCTGCTCCCGTGAGGACTGTACGTAAATCCGCGAGATCGAGATTGATATCCTGAGCTGAGGAAATTAAATCAGTGATACCCCTCACAGCCTGGTAAAGAATGTAATCGGCTGATTTGAAGGCATCCTGAAAAGATGTTTCCCTTTTTGATATTTGCAGCAAGCGGTCGTTTGGTATAACAATAAGAGCATCAACGGTGTTTTGCAAAGCTACAATACCCTCATCAGCCTGTTTTCTACGTTTCACTCCCTCGAAATGAAAAGGTTTGGTCACCACTCCGACAGTGAGAGAACCGGTCTCCCTGGCTAGTTCGGCAATAACCGGCGAAGCACCGGTCCCGGTCCCACCGCCCATGCAGGCGGTTATAAATACCAGGTCGGCCTTTTCCAGCATTGCCACAATATTCTCGCGATCCTGCTTCGCTGCTTCTTCTCCAATTCGCGGGTTTCCACCGGTCCCCAGTCCCCGTGTCATGTCAATACCGATCTGGAGTTTCTCAGCAGCGTTGGATTTTTTCAAAGACTGTATATCAGTATTCACCACGACCAAATCCACGCCGGAGAGCCCTGACTCTATCATCTGGTTCACCGCGTTGTTACCGCCTCCACCGATGCCGATCACTTTGATGTTGGCCAACCTTTCCTCGGCCGGCTTACTTTTTGCCTTTTCTACTTGTTTTTTAGGGGAAGTACGGGGTACAGATGGCTTTTTTTCATTATCGCCGCCACTGTCATCTCTTTTTGTTCCCATCCCCCGGCTGGTATCCCGGATCAGCTCCCGCTTGAAATCAATTCTTTCGGAAAAGCCTCTCTTCAGGCTTTTCTTTTTCAAGTTGAATCACCTCTTTGGCAAGAGCAAGATAGTTCTGGGCTCCGGACGAGCGAGGTTCATACTCAAGAACCGGCACCCCATGACTGGAAGACTCTGCTAAGGCTATGTTTTTTCTGATAACCGTGCGGAAAAGCTTCTCCCCAAAATACTCTTCCAGCGCGTGGAAGACTTCCTGGTAGAGATTTGTCCGCATATCAGCGATGGTAATAAGAACATAGACTTCCAGATCATGCTTCAGATTTTCCCGCATCAGATCAAGAGTTTCTTTGAACTCCTCAATGCCCCGTAATGCAAAATAGTGTGGTTGTATGGTGACGATCACTTCTCGTGCGGCCTTCAAAGAATTAATGGTAAGTATACCCAGTGAAGGCGGACAGTCTATCAATACATAGTCAAAAGGGAGACGGCTTCGTTTAATACCGGTGTTTAAAAAATCTTCTCTCCCCAACTTATCGATCAGGCGGTATTCCTCACCGGCCAAATCTATATTAGAGGGGGCAATATACAGGTTTGGAGTTTTCGATTGAACAATAATGTCTTTCAAATCCATGTGATAGGGACTGCGTGGAGGTTCTAAAACATTGAGTATGGTTTTATTGAATTCATGAGGTTCCAGCCCCAATCCCAAAGTAGAGTGAGCTTGTGGATCCATATCGATGATGAGTACCCGGCGTGCATTACGCGCCAAGGCCGCCCCCAGGTTAATACAGGTGGTAGTTTTCGCCACACCTCCT
Source organism: Candidatus Atribacteria bacterium (assembly GCA_003561145.1). GTDB lineage: Bacteria > Atribacterota > Atribacteria > Atribacterales > Atribacteraceae > Nitricultor. The sequence continues at coordinate 42 of PWXL01000118.1, read as the reverse complement.
TTTTGGTTGGCTACTGCTATGACCCGCATGCTTCCTCCTTTA
>PWXL01000239.1 GCA_003561145.1 Candidatus Atribacteria bacterium | reverse complement strand
TTTCACGGTAATCCTTAACGCTCTTTTTATGGCCGGACCTTATCCTGCGCACGATCTTTCTTATCTCCTCCATGCGCATCCGGAACTCCGAGGCTGTCCTTCTGCCTTCGTTCCTCCTGTACAGCATCAGCCTGCTCAGGGCCCTCACCGCGGCTTTCGAAACATATTCCCAGATCTGTTTTTCCGGGACGACGCACTAGTGTCCCTTGGTGTTGGTAAAAACATGGTGGAGAGTATCCGTTACTGGTGTAAGGTCACCCAGTTCATCGAAGCCAGCCCTGACACAAGTAAGAACCCATCCCGGCGTCTTCAGCCTACTACAATCGCCCGGAAGTTGTTATTGAATGGAGGTTGGGACCCGTATCTTGAGGATGATGCGTCTCTTTGGCTGATTCATTGGTTGATTGCGACGAACCCTTCAATCGGTACGGTCTGTCAGCTCTTGTTCTCTCGATATAATCGACCAGACTTCACACGTCGAGAGGTCACCAATTTGATCCGTGACTTTATTGCAAAAGAAGGGATGAAGGTGAGTGACAAGGTGATTGTACGAGATGTTGATTGTCTTATTCGTACCTACGTTGCAGGTAACGAATCAAAGAAACAGATGGTAATTGAAGATTCTTTTGCTTGTCCGCTCCTGCAGCTTAATCTGATTCAGCCTTCACCTGATGGCGATCTTTACCGCTTTGCCATAGGTCCCAAGCCTTCTCTTCCTGCGCCAGTGTTTGCCTATGCCCTGAGTGAGCATTTCGGGCGGCGTGAAAACCGGATCGAGACTATGAGTATTCAGGAGTGCCTTTACGGAGAAGCCAGCCCCGGGCAGGTTTTCAAGCTTGATGAAAACAGCCTTATCGATTATGTCGAGGAACTGGAAGACATTATGGGAGGGATTGTCATTTTGGATGAGACGGCGGGACTGAAACAGATCTACCGCCGGCAGAGCTTCGATCCTATCGCGGTCCTTGACAACTACTATGGGGGGAGCAGCCGGAATTGACGGCCAATATGAAAACTATTTCCGATTACGTTGAGGTGAGGGGGCGCTTCAAGCGTTCCACAAACTTGGAGAAGGACTTCGCCGCTGCATACCAGAACGGTGAATATATCATTACTCCGATGGCCCGTGAGGCATTGCGTCGTTTGGCTGAAGGAATAGCCAACGGATCGCCCTTCCGCGCATGGACTCTCACGGGACCTTATGGGGTCGGGAAATCGGCCTTCGCAGTTTTTTTAACGCAGCTCCTTTGTGAGGCAGGTCAACAAAGTAAGCAGGCTCGATCACAGCTTGAACAAGTTGATCCTCTGTTGAAGGTTCATCTACGAGATCTTGGCCTATTCAGAAAGGATTCAAAGGGCTTTTTGCCGGTTCTTGCGACAGCTCGGCGTACCTCCGCAGCTAAATGCCTTGCCGAAGGGATCATAGCAGCCACGTCCTCAGTGCATGATCAGACGGTAAAGTCGTCCGTAAAAGCTATAGAGGAGAAGCTCAAGTCACAGCAAAACGGTCAGGCTTGGGATACTCGGCAGATCGTTGACGCTCTCGCTTCTCTTTCCAAAGCGGCCACATTGTCCGGCTACCAAGGCGTTCTGCTAATAGTCGACGAGCTTGGTAAGTTGTTCGAGTATGCCGCACGATACCCTCAAAAAGGTGACGTTTTCGTTCTTCAAGAGCTCGCCGAACATGCGGCGCGCAGCTCAACTATTCCGATTATTCTGGTTGGCCTGCTTCACCAGTCCTTCCAAGAATACGGTCTTCACTTGGACATAGCCACACGTCGGGAGTGGGCTAAGATCCAGGGACGGTTTGAAGACATTGCTTTCGTGGAACCGGCTGAACAGGTAATTCGGATGATCGCTCAGGCCATCCGCAGGAACGAAAACAGCCATACGAACATTTCATCAGGGTATGCAGCTGAGATCGCTGCCATCGCATCAAAGGCCGGAATTGCTCCACCCGGCATACAGCCATCGGATTTCGAGGACACCGCGAGAGCTGCTTATCCCCTACATCCAGTGACACTGGTTGCCTTACCTTTTATCTTCCGACGCTTCGCGCAGAACGAGAGGTCTCTCTTCTCGTATCTTAGTAGTTTGGAACCGAATGGGTTCCAAGAGTTTATAAAGATCCATGAGTTCACGCCCGATAACCCGCCAACTATCAGGCTTGGGAATTTGTTTGACTATTTTACTAGGAGCTTTGGAACTGGACTTTACCGGCATTCGCATGCACTTAGGTGGATGGAAGCCGCTGATGTGTTGGAGCGGAATGAAGAGCTTTCGCCCTTACACCGTGAGGTCGTAAAGACAATCGGTGTTCTGAATGCACTCGGCGAGTTCTGTCATCTCAACGCAACCGAAGAGGTCGTGTCGTTGGCGATCTCTGATTCCGCAGAACTTAGCAGTGAGTTGCGCGCGGCAATGGCATCTTTGAGAGAGGCATCTATCATAACCTACCGGAAGTTCAACAACACTTACCGGATATGGGAAGGGAGTGATGTTGACATCGAAGAGCGGGTTTCGGAGGGAAAACGGAGGATTCGCCAGGGACTCAACTTGGCCGATAGCGTCAAGCGCTACCTCCCGACACGGCCCCTTGTCGCTCGCCGGCATAGCTTCGAGACGGGTGCGCTAAGATACTTCCACATTGAATATGTCGACAACCCCGATGATATACAAACACATTTGAATTTATCAGATACCAACAGCAAAGTAATGGTTTGTCTTGCAGAATCTTCCGTTGTAGCAGAAAAGTTTTGTGATTGCGCCATCAATGCAAGCGAACGACGAGATGTCTTGTTCGCTGTTCCACAACTAATCGGTGAACTCCGCGCTGTTGTATCGGAGCTCGGAGCATTAAGATGGGCTTGGGACAACACACCCGAACTCAGAGACGATCGCGTGGCAAGGCGTGAAATATCGCTGCGTATTACTGAAGTAGATCAACTGTTACAGCGCAATGTTGATGGGCTTTTAGATCCTAGGGACGAGCCCGCCGGAAGCGGTTGTCTTTGGATTCACAATGGCCAAGCGGTTCCTGTTCATTCACCAGTGGATGTTTCCCAGTTGCTGTCCGATGTTTTTGATGAAATATATGATAAGACACCAAGAATTCGGAACGAGCTGATTGCTAGACGGGTCCTGTCTTCGGCTGCGGCTGCAGCCCGCCGGAATCTCATCGACCGAATGTTGAATCGCCATGCAGAGGAAGCGCTTGGAATGGAGGGGTATCCACCTGAGCGCAGCATGTATGAGTCCGTTCTAAAGGCGACGGGACTTCATCGTCAGGACCAGGAAGGCAATTGGGGCTTCAAGTCTCCAGGAGATCGCAACGCAACTAAAATCGTGTTTGTATGGAACTGCATTCGTGACGCCTTGTTTGAGAGGCAGCCTGAACCTATACCGTTGACCGATCTTTTTTCGGATCTGGAAGCTCCGCCATATGGCGTAATGCCTGGATTGCATCCGGTGCTACTCTGTGCGTTCATGTTAGCGCATCCCGATGAGACTACTTTGTACCGTGAAGGCACTTTTTTGCCAGAGCCGGGGATTGCGGATTTCGAGGTGCTGATGCGCCGCCCGGATCTGTTCGCGATTGCCGGAAGCAGAATTCTAGGAGAACGCGCTGCTGTTGTTGAGCGCCTTGCAAAGGGACTCAATGTCAATCCTGCAACCGTGCCGGTAGTGAGGGCACTTTTCCGCATGGTCAAGATGCTACCCGATTTTGCTTGGAATACTCGACGACTGCCTGAAACGACAAAAGCAATGCGTGACTCCTTTCAGAATGCAAAGTCGCCCGAACAATTTCTATTCGTAGCCCTACCGAAAGCCCTACACCTGCCGGTTTTTTCTGAAGAGGAGTACAGAAAGGATGATATAAAAGGTTTTTTCGAAACATTAAATTCGAACCTGCGGAATCTTTCAGAGGCAACAAGTGCAGTCATCAACAACGCACGAGATATCCTACTTAAGGCATGCGGTTTCAACGGGGGAGATGCGCACTGGCCGGAACTGCGCAACACCGCGGTTGCGCTTGAGCCGGTCATAACCGAGCCACATCTCCTAACCTTTTTAAAACGAGTAACACAGAGCGGTGCCGATGCATCGGGCGTAGAATCGGTTCTTGCATTAGTTTCGAACCGCCCTCCTCGGAATTGGACCGACGCGGACGTTGATCGGTTTCCAAAAGCAGCAACGGCAATCGGAAAAGTCTTTAGGGATGCAGCAAGATTGAGAGGCGTAGTTTCCGATTCCAATGTCCAGCTCGCAGCGCTCACTCCGAAGGAACGGCGACAAGTCAATTATGTCCTCGATCATTTCCGGAAGTACCTGCGCAGCAACGTGGGTAACGCTTCGCCGCGTGCCGTTCGCACGGCCGTAATCTGCTTGCTTGAGGAATTAAGTGATGAGTGATGACCATAATCCCGTCCCGGAAAACGGTGTTCGCCACATTCTCTCTCTATCAGGCGGGAAAGACAGCACTGCCTTGGCAATGTATCTAAGAGATAGGGTGCTGAACTTGGAGTACGTGTTTTGTGATACCGGTGAAGAACTACAAGAGACTTATGACTATCTTGAAAAGTTAGAAGCCCATCTTGGAAAACCGATTCAACGGTTGAATCCAGAGAGGCCGTTTAAACACTATCTTGATATTTACCGTGGGGTCTTACCCGATCCCCGCACTCGTTGGTGCACTCGTATGCTCAAGTTGAAGCCATTTGAGCAGTATGTTGGTGATGATTCAGTTCGCCTGTATGTGGGTATAAGAGCTGACGAACCACGTCGTAAGGGTTACATCTCAAAAAAATCTAATATCGAAACCTCCTTTCCTTTCATTGAAGATGATTTGCGATACAAGGACATCATGAGAATTCTGATGAATAACGGACTTGGGTTACCCAATTACTACAAGTGGAGATCGCGATCTGGATGTTACTTTTGTTTTTTCCAGCAACGCCGTGAATGGGTTGGTTTGCTTGAGAATCACAAAACGCTATTCGAAAAAGCATCTGCTTTTGAAAAAGTTGATCCCGAAACTGGAGAGTCATTTACATGGATACAGGGCGAGAGCTTACAGCAGCTCGCTGCCCCGCAACGAATTGCGGAGATAAAGAAAGATTACCAAGAAAAGATGGTTCGAATGAAGCAAAATGGAGTTAAATCCAATACCTCGCTAATAAACGTGTTTACAGATGAAGATAACTCCCAAGGGAGCTGTTTGATATGCCACCTGTGATGTCTTGAAGAACGGACCGGAATTACAATGCGCTACGTGTATCTAGATAATAATGCGACCACCCAGTGTGATGAAACTGTATTCAGTGCCATGTTGCCGTTCTTTCGTGAAAGATATGCGAATCCGTCAAGCCCTCATTCAATGGGGAAAGAGGCGTTCGACGCGTGTTCTGATGCGAGAGATAAAGTCGCCTATCTGCTGAGATGTACTGCATCAGAAATTGTATTCACGAGTGGAGCCACGGAAAGCAACAATTTGTTACTTATAGGATACACCGGGCAGAGCGAACGAAGACGGCGTATAGTAACCTCCCGGATTGAGCATAAGTCGGTTCGGATGCCATGCCGACTGTTACAAAATCAAGGCTTCGATGTTCAAGAAGTTTGTGTCACACCCGAAGGTGTGGTGGACCTATCTGCAGCTACACAGCTAATAGACGAAGATACGGCATTGGTTTCCGTGCAGGCAGCCAACAATGAAACTGGTGTGCTGCAGCCCATTGGTGAATTGGTGGATATAGCCCATTCAAAAGGGGCTCTGTTTCATTGTGATGCGGCGCAGTGGATAGGAAAACTACCAACACCTGAGTGGTTCGACCGCTGCGATTTTATTTCCATCAGTGGTCATAAGTTTTACGGTCCTAAGGGAGTGGGGGTTCTGATGATGCGCAATGGAATTCCTCGAAGTAGAATGGCTCCGGTAATTATTGGGGGAGGGCAGGAGAATGGATTGCGTTCTGGCACCAGTAATGTTCCAAGCATCGTTGGAATCGGGGTTGCCTGCAGCATCCTTAGCGAACGCATCGCTAAGGATATGTTTGATATCGCGATGATGCGTAACATATTCGAAAACGCAATCACCACCGAAGTGCCTGGTGTGAGGATCAATGGAGCAACTGTGCCTCGCCTGCCTGGTACCTGCAGTTTGACAATACCGGGTATCCCTGCCCAAATGGTCATCGCAAACCTTGCCAGGATTTGTGTAAGCGAAGGATCAGCTTGTACATCAGGTTCCACTGAACCTTCCTATGTGCTTGTCGCTATGGGGTTGTCACGTGAGGAGGCAGATTGCACGATACGTATTAGCTTTGGACGGATGAACTCAAAGCAAGATGCTATTGATGCAGCACAGTCAATCGCAGAGGTTATCAAGTACTTACGTGACAAGGTTGGTTCATAAAAGTATTGAGCATGTACTCTTGGAGTGAACGAATGCCTTATAATTATGATTGCATTGAGAAAGTACTCAATAAGCTATCGGCAGTTCGTGGTCTCCATCGGAATGATACAGAGAAACCGCATAAGTTCCTATTTT
>PWXL01000249.1 GCA_003561145.1 Candidatus Atribacteria bacterium | reverse complement strand
AGTAGGCGGAATATTCTCTTTTCAAAGTGCGTGAAACCTTCCCCTGCGGGGCTTCTTGTGCGGCCCGGCGGAGAAGGCAAGTGATAATGTACCACGGGAGGTGGGGAATGTCAACAAGTCTTGGGAGGAAAAACAAAAAAACCGGCTTGTTTTAAGGCAAGCCGGTTTTTGAAAAACCAAGCTTATGCCTCACCGCATTTTTTAAGAAGGCGCTCCCATTCCATGTCGACATACTCCTGGAACTTGTCGATGATGTGTTTGTTAGCCGGAGCGAAAAAGTGGCGGAAGCGGCCCTGGGAGCGGAGCCACTCCTCAATCGGCTTTTTCTCTTTTGGCTTGTAGCTGAGTTTGTATTCGCCGTTAATCACTTCATACAGCGGCCATACGCAGGTATCGACAGCAAGCTGACTGATTTCAAGAGTATCGGCGGGTGCGTGGCGCCACCCCCGGTTACAGGAAGCCAGGACATTTAAGAAAGCAGGCCCGTCGGTGTGAAAGGCCTTCTCTGCCTTGGTAGTGATGTCCCGCCAGCTTGAGGGAATTGTTTGGGCTACATACGGTATGTCGTGCGCGGCTACGATTTCAGTGAGGTTTTTTCGCCACTGGGATTTCCCCGGAACCACCTCTCCGGTCGGGCTGGTTGTGGTCCACGCTCCCAGCGGAGTAGCGCTGGAGCGCTGTATGCCCGTGTTCATATACGCTTCATTGTTATAGCATACATAAACGAAGCGATGACCCCGCTCAAGTGCGCCTGAGAGCGATTGGAGCCCGATGTCGTAAGTACCCCCGTCGCCGCCGAAGGCGACAAAATATATATCGTCGGTTATTTCTCCCGCCTTTTTGCGTGCCCGGTACATGGATTCCACGCCGGAAATGGTTGCCGCCGAGTTTTCGAAGGCACAATGAATCCAGGGGATATCCCAGGCGGTATAAGGGAAAATCGAGGTTGCTACCTCCAGGCATCCCGTACAAGCGGAAGCAATAACCGGTTTGTCGGCAGCCGCCATTATCAGCCGGACGGCTATGGGCGCTCCGCAACCGGCGCACAGGCGGTGGCCGGCGGTTATGCCCTCTGGTCTCTTGGCAAGTTCTTTTAGGTTTGGCATGAATGTAACCTCCTTACTCTCTCAGGCCGAGGAAGTCAACGTGGGTATCTATGCGTCCCTTTGTGACCACCCCTTCGATGCGCTGAAAAGCCACTTCTATGTCTTCCATGAAAATATCACGCCCCCCGAGTCCGTACAGGAAGTCGATGACCAGCGGACGCTCGGGAGCATCGTATAGCGCAGAACGTACTTCATTGAATACCGGTCCGCCGAATCCCCCGAAAGTTGACGAACGATCAAGTACAGCTACTCCCTTGAGGGGAGAAAGAGCCTTGATGATATGCTCGGTAGGGAATGGGCGGAAACAACGTACCTTGAGCAATCCAACTTTTTTCCCCGCTTCCCGCATGCGGTCAACGGCCTCCTTGGCGGTGCCGCACGTGGAACCGAGCGCTATAACGCCAAACTCGGCGTCATCGAGCTTGTAGCTTTCAAGGAGCTCATAATTCCGGCCGGATAGCTCGCCGAATTCGTCACTCCCTTTCTGGATGATCGGAAGACAGTGTTCAACCGCATCGATTTGGGACCATTTGTGTTCGAAGTAATAATCAAACAGGTCAAGCGGTCCATAGGTGACGGGGTTCTTTAAATCCAACATGGGGTAGCGTTCTTTGTAAGGGCCGATAAACTTCTGTACTTCCTCGTCATCCAGAAGTTCCATGCGTTCCAGGGCGTGGCTGATGATAAAGCCGTCCTGGGTAACCATAACGGGTAGGCGCACGCTCATGTCTTCAGCGATCTTTATGGCCATGATAATGTTGTCATACGCTTCCTGGGCATTCTCTGAAAAAAGCTGAATCCATCCCGAGTCACGCGCTCCCATGGTGTCGGAGTGATCACAGTGGATGTTGATGTTTCCGGAAAGAGCACGGTTGGCAACCATCATGACGATGGGGAGCCGCATGCTGGCCGCGATATAGACAATTTCCCACATAAGGGCAAGGCCGTTCGCGGATGTGGCCGTCATCACGCGGCCTCCTCCGGCAGCTGCCCCTACACATGCGCTCATGGCGCTGTGTTCACTTTCCACGGTAACGAATTCGGTGTCGACACGCCCGTCGGCCACGAATTCGGCAAATCTTTCTACGCAATCGGTCTGGGGTGTTATAGGGTAAGCGGCCACAACGTGCGGATTGACCTGCCGCATGGCGTGCGCTACGGCCGAATTCCCGTTAAGTCCTAAAACTGTACCCATTTCGTTTCCTCTCTTCCTTCTCTGCTATCGTTCTGAGACCATGGTAATGGCGTTTTTGGGACAAATGCGGGCGCAAATACCGCAACCCTTGCAATGCTTGAAGTCGAATCCCTTCATTTTGCCTTCTTCGGGGTCAACAATGATACTTGAGTCGGGACAATAGGCCCAGCAGAAAAAACAATGTATGCACTTGTCATGATCCACGTCCGGCTTTTCTGTTCGCCAATCACCGGTTTCGTATTCCCGGGCGTTTCCTGCTTCCGTAATCATGCCGCCGGGAACAAGATCCTTTGCTCCTTTTTGTTTGCTCATCCCTGTTGTGCCTCCTCGTAAGCTCGTTTCAGGCAGGTAAGATTCTTTTCGATAATTTCCGGGCGCAGCTTTTCTCCAAACTGGGCCCTCAACGCCTCGGACGCGCTCTTTAGGGATATTTGGTCGAATGCCCGGCACACTCCCCCCAGCATTGGGGTATTGGCCATAACGCGACCCAGTACTTCCCTGGAAATGAGCGAAGCGTTGAGGGTAAATACCTTACCGGTGTTAAACCCGAGAAGTTCGCGCAGTTCCTTGGGAGAACCATCATAGTTGGCCACCAGCGTTCCCCCCTCTTTCATACCCTCCAGGACGTCAATCGTTCCCAGCAGGGTCGGGTCGATCACAATGACGAGATCAGGGTGGGTAACCCCGCAGTGGATACGAATCGGTTTGTCATTCACCCGGTTGAAGGCCTTTACCGGGGCACCCATCCGTTCCGGCCCGTACTCGGGGAAGGCCTGGAAGTACTTGCCCTCTTTGAGCATGGCCTCGGCAAGTATGCGGGAAGCGGTCACAACACCCTGCCCCCCCCGGCCATGCCATCTGATTTCAATAAGTTTTTGCAACGTAAGTCCTCCTTCCGTTCGGCTTTTCCTTATCCGTATTCTGTTTCTTGTTGTGATTCTGAATGGCTCCCTTGCATTTCATTGAGGAGAAGCGTATAGGGGAAACCGCTCAGTCGGCAAGAAAATCCCTTCTTCCTTCCAGTGCTTGGGTGAGGGTTCCCTCGTCTGTAAACTCGAGATCTCCACCGAGAGGAAGACCCCGTGCGATAATGGTGGTTCGCAGACCCAGTGGCCTGATTTTGCGGGCGATATACAGGGCTGTTGCCTCCCCGTCGAGGGAGGGATTGGTTGCCAGAATGACTTCCCGAATCATTCCCTGTCCCTTGCCGCGCAGCCGCTCTACCAGGGTTTCGATAGAGAGGTCTTCCGGGCCAACCCCCTTCATGGGAGATATAGAGCCCCCCAGTACATGATACAGGCCTCGGTATCCGGCCTTTTCGATAATAAGGACATCCTGGGGGCGCTCAACCACACACAATGTCGAACGGTCACGGGCAGGATCGGTGCACACGGCGCATCGCTCCTTATCCGCGTAAAACCCGCAGTCGCTGCACAGACGTATTTTTTCTTTTATTTCTGTGAGCGAGCGGGCAAGCTCCCCTGCTTCATCTGGAGTCGATTTGATGAGAAAAAAAGCAAGTCTTTGGGCACTTTTTGGTCCGATACCCGGCAAGCGGGAAAAGGCGGCGATGAGGCGCCTCAAAGACTCAGGGTACGTATCTGTCAAACCGTCTTCACCTCGTCGGTGGCTACCCGAAACCGGGAAGCCTGTTATTAAAACATTCCCGGCAGGTTGAGGCCGCCTGTAATTTTAGCCATTTCTTCCTGTGAGAGTTCGCGGGATCGGGCCAGCGCCTCGTTCACCGCAGCTAAAACCAAATCCTGTAACATCTCCAGGTCTTTTTCTTCCAGGAGTTCCGGATCGATGGTAATAGAGCGCACCTCTTGCTGCCCGCTGCAAACCACCTTTACCATCCCGCCTCCGCTTTGGGCCTCGACGGTCATTTCCTTCAGCTCTTCCTGGAGTTTAGCCATTTTCGCCTGCATTTTCTGGGCTTCTTTCATTAAGTTTCTCATATTCTGCATCCTCCAACCCTCCTTTCAGGGGGTCTTCCGAACGTGTGTAGCTTACTACGAAGCCGGAAAACAGGTCGGTTACCTGAGAAAGGAGCGTATTTTTCCTCACATCCCCGGGCATTGAGCCCTTCTGAGACTGTCCGGGAAAGGGTTCCTGGAGAGGTTCTTCGATCTCCGGGGCGCTGCGGCGCTTCCCTTCATCGATACGGCACTCTATTCGGCACGCGCTTCCCCGCAGTCGTGAGAGGAGATCTGATAAATACACCATATTTTCTCTTCGCTCAACGCTTTCCTTGTGAAACCGGCAGTCTGACCCGAAGGTCAGGATGACCCGGGAGGTATCACATTCCCGGTATTCTGCTTCCTGCAGGAAAGCATAGAGAGAAATCCGCGCATTCTTTATTTCTTTCAGGGAACGGGTCCACACATCATTACCGGCACCTTCTGCCGTGCCTGTTCCCTCGGCTGTTTTCGCCTCCTTGGGCGGGGTGTCTGCCTCGTTCTGAACAGGCAAGGGCTTTTCAACTCTCTCCCCATCCCCTGCCAAGGAAGAAGGGATTTTCTGGCGTTCCGAAGAAGGGGCAGTTGTCTGCGATACGCTCCCCGTACCCAGAACATCGATTATATCCAAAATCACCAGCTCGAGCAACACCTGGGGCTGGGAGGAGCGCCGAATTTCTCCGGCGGTGTTTTGTAAAAGAACCAATGCCCTGCGCAGGGAGTCCCGGGAGACCCCCTGGAGCACAGCGACAGCCTTTTTCCAACGCTTTTCCGATAAGCGGGCCAGGGAGCGGTCGTCCAACACCTTGGCCAGCAAAAGGGAGTGAAAATATGACACGAGACTCCCGTGCAAATCTTCAGTTCCTACGCCGTCCCTCAGCCAGCGGTTCATGTACACCAGGGCCGCTCCCGCATTGCCCGTCTTCAAAGATTGGAACAGGCCGTCGAGATCCTCTGTATCCACTTCCCGTAAAATATGAGCAGCAGTGGTGCAGTCCACCCGGTCCCCCCAGGCGGCGAGCTGTTCCAGCAGACTGAGAGCGTCGCGTAAAGCGCCGTCGGCCTTGCGGGCTACCAGGTACAGGACTTCCTCTTCCAATTCGATTCCCTCTTGTGAGGCTACCTTTTGTAACTGGTTCACCGTGGTATCAAGATCAATTCGGTTGAACATAAGACGGGTACATCGTGAGAGGATGGTTTCCGGCAGGCGGTGTGGATCGGTGGTCGCCAATACGAAAACGGCGTGAGAGGGGGGTTCTTCCAGTGTTTTCAAAAGTGCGTTGAAGGCTTCGTTGGTGAGCATATGAACCTCGTCGATGATGTACACCTTGTAGCGGGAGCGCAGGGGAGAATATTTTACCCTGTCACGCAGTTCCCGGATTTCATCGATACCCCGGTGGGAGGCGGCATCGATCTCGACCACGTCAAGAGAGCTTCCTGCCTGAATGCTCCGGCAATTTTCGCACTCCCCGCAGGGCTCGGCCGATACAGGCTCCTTGGTGGTACAGTTGAGGGACATGGCCAAGATGCGTGCCGTGGTGGTTTTCCCAATGCCCCGAGGACCGCAAAAGAGCCAGGCATGATTGACACGACCCTCTTTCAGCGAATTGGACAGAATACGTAACGGTATATCCTGTCCGGCTACATCAGAAAACCGGCGGGGCCGCCACTTTCTGTACAAGGTGAGATACGGAATATGATCCTGCACTTTCTGGAGGGGTCCTGTTTGCTCCAACTTTCTCACTCCAAAAGGAACAAAAAATTGCCTCTAATCGTGCACCGGAAATCGACCTGTCTCCCCGCGGCCGGCAACAGGACCACCTGCTCCGGCCAGGAACCCTCACGGCACCCGAAGAGCCCCACGTACCGTTGCTCCCTCCCGGGCCTGGCGGGGTTGGTGGGGTTTCGTCGCGTGAGACCCGGCCATCATCGCCGTGTATCCTGTCCGTTACCGGAAAAAACCGGCCTCATTCCGGAGTTCGACCCTGCTGTAGCGGATTGCAGGTACAGGGCACCGCTAACTCCCCGTCTAGCACGATTAGAGGCATATATGGCGGAGAGGGTGGGATTTGAACCCACGAGACAGGGAATCTCCTGCCTACCCGCTCTCCAGGCGGGCGCCTTCAACCAGACTCAGCCACCTCTCCGAAAAGTCATTTTTCTCCACCGTCCATTATAAAGAGGGAGACGGAGTTTGACAAGGTCGGGGGTCACTCGGTGAACTCTTCGCAGCAGCAAGCCTGCGTCGCGCCGGGCTGGACTTTGACTCCTTGCAGGCGCAATACAACCCT
>PWXL01000073.1 GCA_003561145.1 Candidatus Atribacteria bacterium | reverse complement strand
TTTTGACCATATTGAAGAAATATGATACAATTCAAGCAAAATTCAGCTATTCCCTGGGGAGCTCCACGAGCGGGGCTGAGAGGAGAGCGCAGGCTCTTGACCCATCGAACCTGATCTGGGTAATTCCAGCGTAGGGAGCCGGTTTTAAAAAACCGCTTTCTTTCGTTGGAAGCGGTTTTTTTTGTGTATTCACTACCGCTTTTCTATGTTCCAAGGAAATATGCAGAAAAAATCACCATCTGGTGTGAGCATGCATAAACGGGGGTGAAATAAAATGAAAGGAAGCAGAGTCCCCATGAAAATATTGTCTTTTACCGCCCTTTTTGCTGCCGTTGCAGTACTGGTTTCAGGACTAAGCTTGCCTGTTGGGCCGGCAAGGGTGTTTCCCTTTCAACACACAGTGAATGTCGTGGCTGCCATAATGCTCGGTCCCTGGTATGGAGCCCTTTCTGCATCAATAGCGGGTATAATACGAATCATGCTGGGGACCGGAACAATCTTTGCGCTGCCGGGCGGTATTCCGGGTGTTTTCGTAGCCGGATTGTTCTACCGGATGGTGAAAAATGATTGGGCAACTCTTACAGAACCCCTTGGGACGGGTCCAATAGGTGCTACATTGAGTGCTTTTTTGGTTGCTCCTTTGGTAGGTGCGACCGGTACCTTCGTATTTTTCCAGACAGCCTTTCTGGCAAGCAGTATTCCCGGTTCGATCGTTGGCCTCCTCCTGGTTCGAATATTACGGCGTTGGGCCGACTTGGAAGAGTTGGCTTGTTCCGGGAAAGAAGAGCTCGACCGGTGTTGAACCTGCATCTTCCTGAACATGAAAACAGCTTCTTGCAGGCCCTGGCAAGAGTCCCTGTCAAGGTAAAAAAAAGGGTTCCGCTTGTTCACCACATTACAAACTACGTGGTGGCTAACGACAGTGCCAATGCCATGCTCGCTGTGGGTGCGCTTCCGGTAATGGCAATTTCGGGTAAAGAAGTGGAAGAGATGGTGTCCCATGCCCAGGCTCTGGTGATTAACCTGGGCACGCCGTCTGAGGATTTAATGGCCAGTGCGGTAATGGCCGGGAAATCCGCCAATGCGCACTCTCTTCCAGTGGTGTTGGATCCTGTCGGAGCAGGCGCGACACAATACCGTACCAAAAACGCGTTGCGTATTCTCAGGGAAGTAAAAATCGGGGTATTGCGTGCCAACCCCGGAGAAGTGGGATCCCTGTTGGGGTACCGTTCGCCGATGAGGGGTGTCGAAGCGGAGCGGACACACACTGATTCGGCTGCACTCGCTGTTCAAGCAAGTCGGTCCTTTGGGTGTACAGTTGCGATAACCGGTCAAACCGATTATGTGAGTGACGGCCACAAGCTTTCCATTTTGTATAACGGACACCACATGCTCACCCGTGTGACTGGGACCGGATGCCTGGCAAGTTCCCTTTGTGCCGCTTTTGCAGCGGTGGAAACCGACCTGCTTGTAGCATCAACCGCCGCTCTTGGCTTTTTAGGAGTGGTGGCTGAGCGTGCGGCTTTGAAAGGAAAAGGACCCGGCAGCTTTCGGACCGCCCTATTCGATGTCATGTATTCCCTGGGAGGGGTTGAACTTGTCACATCTTTACGACTGGAGGTAAAAAAGGTATGAACCTCTCCTTGTACGTGATTACCGATCGTACCTGCCAGGGCAAACGCTCCATGGAGGAAACGGCTGAAGAAGTAATAAGAGGCGGAGCAACAGTTCTTCAATACCGGGAAAAGGCACCCCTTTCAACCCGCATCCTTTGTGAAGAGGTAATACAGCTGCGTCGTATTACCATGCAGCACAGGGTGTTATTTTTCGTGAATGACAGGGTTGATTTGGCCCTGGCTTGTGGCGCCGACGGTGTTCATCTCGGAGATGAAGATTTGCCCGTACCCATCGCCCGGCGTATCGCTCCCGATCTTCTTATCGGTGCTTCCTGCGACAGCGTGGAAAGTGCACTACGGGCCCAGGAGGAAGGTGCAGATTACCTTGGGGTGGGTCCCGTATATGTGACCGCCACAAAACCGGATGCCGGGGAAGCGGTGGGAACCGGTTTGTTGGCCGAGGTGAAGAACGCCGTCACAATACCTGTTGTAGCAATAGGTGGAATCACCCCTGAGAATGTCCCTGAGGTGCTTCAGAGCGGTGTCGACGGGGTGGCAGTGATTCAAGCCGTGGTTGGTTCTCCTTCACCACGTTCTCAGGCAGCCCGCTTTCGCAAGTTGTTGAACACGAAATCATTGTGTACTTCTCTCCCACGAAACAAGGAGAAACATCTATGAAAAAATTGCAAGAAATAGGGGAGTTTGCTTTTATTGAACGAATACAAGGATTTTTTCCATCCTTTCAAAGCAATGTTCTTGTTGGAATCGGAGATGACTGTGCTGTAGTCGAGGGTCGTGAGGGGCATCCCCTTCTGCTCACGTGTGATTCCCAGGTGGAAGGTGTGCATTTTCTCTCATCCTTGACACCCCCCCGGCGGGTAGGGAGAAGACTTGTAGCGGTGAATCTGAGTGACATAGCAGCTATGGGAGGAAGGCCTGTACATGCTCTTTTATCGTGTGTGTGGCGTGGGGATGTGGAAGATGAATGGGCTTTGGAATTCGTGAAGGGAGTACAGGAAGAGTCCAGGCGCTATGCAGTGAATATGGTAGGAGGGAACCTGTCACAAACATCTCACAGCATGGTCTTTGACCTTACAGTTGTGGGAGAAATCGATGGTTCACCCCGGCTGTTGCGCAGGTATGCAGTTCCCGGGCACGTGGTGATGGTGACGGGAACTCTTGGTGATGCAGCTGCTGGATTAGCGGTATTGAAGCGCTGGGGTCAAGAGGGGAAAGAGAGGTACCCCCGGCTGGTGGAGAGGTACTGGTCTCCGGTTCCGCGCCTGGAAGTAGGGCAAATACTTGCTTCGGTGGAACGAGAATTCGCCCTCATCGATATATCCGATGGCTTCTCACAGGACTTGGGGCACATTCTCGATCAAAGCGGAGTTGGAGTGGAAATCGACCTGGCTGCACTACCTCTATCGGTTGAGTTGAAGAATTTTTGTCAAGAAAACGGCTGCGATCCTCTTTCTTTTGCTCTGGAGGGCGGGGAGGATTATGAGCTGATTTTTACCGCTCCTGAAGAAGATTCTTACTGGTTGTGTCACCGAATCGAAGAAAAAACAGGTGTACATGTACAGGTCGTTGGCCGCGTGACAAGTGAACATGTAAGAAAGGTACAACAGGGTAGAAAAAAGCGGAAATTCCTCCCGGCGGGATGGCGGCACTTTGCGGGGGGAGAGAAAAAGGGAGAATGGAAGTGAAGCGCCTGATGACCATTGCCGGTTCCGATTCAGGAGGAGGTGCCGGTATACAAGCCGATCTCAAGACTTTTGCGGTTTTCGGAGTGTACGGTATGAGTGTGGTGACAGCTGTAACCGCCCAGAATACCCAAAGAGTGGGTGCTATATTACCCGTTTCACCCGAGCTTGTATCTTTACAGATACGGATGGTGACGGAGGATATCGGTGTCGATGGCATAAAAACCGGAATGTTGGGTGATACAGGAGTGGTAGAAGCGGTGAGTAGGGAAATAGCGGCACTGAAAATTCCGAACGTAGTGGTGGACCCGGTTATGGTTGCGAAAAGCGGAGACACTCTGTTACGTAAAGAAGCAGTGAAAGCCATGACGGAGTTTCTTTTGCCGTTGGCTCAAGTAGTGACACCGAATCTTCCGGAAGCTTCGATACTGGCAGGAATAAAGGTAGAATCCATTGATGATATAAAAAAAGCCTGCCGCCGCATCAAAGACCTTGGACCACGCCATGTATTGGTGAAGGGGGGTCACCTGCCGGGAGAAGATATTGTAGACATATTGTTTGATGGGGAACACTATCATTCTTTTCCTGGAAAGCGCATACACACAACCCATACTCACGGAACCGGTTGTACCTTTTCCGCAGCTTTGTGTGCGCTTTCCGCCTTGGGATATCCAATGGTGCAAGCTGTCACCGAAGCACGCCGGTATATGGAACTGGTCTTAGCCCATGCACTCGCTCTCGGTAAGGGCCATGGTCCCACGAACCACCTTGCGCCTCTTTTTCTGCTCAACGGAAAAGATCCCATGGCAGGGGGGAAGATGTGGTGACTTTATGAAAGGGTTGTTTCGATTTCCTCGACACCGCTGCGCAGGGTATTCATGACAAGGCAGGCCCTTTCACTTGCTATCAGGATGCGTTCTTTTTCCTCTTGCGTGAGTTTTCCTTCCAGGGTGACAGTCATCGATATGTGCCGTATACGGGCCGGGGAAGAAGCTGTTTCCCAGCCTATACGAGCTGTTACTTTTTCCAGGGAAAACTTTTTTGTGCGAGCATATTCGAAAGCCGTTCCCGCCAAGCAACTTCCCAGTGAAGCTACAATATACTCGGTAGGCCAATGTCCGGTTGGGCTCTCCGCTCCCCCACTCTTGAAAGCGATGATTTCCCCCTTGATGTCCGCTTCGATTTTCCCCTTGACTGCACGTAAAATGATCGTTGCCATATGTGCTACCCCCTGTGTTTTATTTATGATACCATACTCTCATTCAGTGCCATATCCAATATCGGGGAGGTTGCCATGAAGAAGTATCTCTACGGAGTATTAGCTGGATTTTGTGTCCTTATTCTTGCCGGATGTGCGAATGTGGAGGTGGCCATCCGGGTAGATGATAACGCCTCCATACCGGCTGCCCGAGTGGCAATATTTACCAATGATGCAACCGTTTTTAGCCAGTTACGGAGAACGGCTGTTGATGAATACCGTAAACTCAGCCCCGAAGAGCAGCGTTATGTCCAGGTACAGGAACAGTCAGCTGAGAAACCATACGTGATTGCCTGGGTATGGAACTTCCCTGACAAAGAGAGCGCTGAACAGTTTACCCGGCAATTTTTGGGAAGCACCGCCCGCTTGACGAGTGAACAGGATCTCGTCATTTTGCAGTCCACTTTGAGAGGCGAAGAAATGGGAGGAGCCCTGAACAGAATGGGAGCAGACGCTGTACGTCCCTTCCTCGGCAACATCACTCTCTCCGTCAAAGCCTACATGCCTGGAGAAATTTTGAGCTACGTTGATGGAACAGTCGATGGGAACCAGTGGGTTTTAGATATGAACCTGGGAGATGTGTACCGGGAAAAACCCACCTATGATGTAGAAGTAATTTCTCGTAAAAGATAAATTAAGGGGTTCCCCTGGTATTTTTCAGGAAATACAACCCGGCGCTGTTGATCAGAGGGAGGAATTGGCAAGGCAGTGAAGAAGAGAGTCAGGGAGTGTCCACGTCCTTCGCCCCCATCAGTGTGAGAGCATAATCAGCAGGGATCCGGTACATATCCCGGTGTTCAAATTCAGTCTCCCCTGCGATGTGGGATATTGTCCTGACTTCTAATATTCCCTCTCCGTTTCCATCATCACGAAAATCAACAAGTTGTGTGGAGAGGTTTCTTTGTAATGGTTCCTCTCGCTCGCCCCAAATTTCAGTAACCAGGGAATCTCTCAATATATATGCCAGGATCTTTACCTGCTGTTGCGGAAAGCGAAAACGCAGGTCCAGGTGACCATAGCTCACTGCCGCGTCAAGACCGGGAGGAACATAAGAAGTCGTTTCTGAGTAGCCGGAGTGGGGATGCCGCTCCACTATTTCACCGCCGCTTGCGAGTAGCGTGTTATACAGTGTAGAGGAAACCTGGCAAATGCCACCCCCATATCCGGGAACCACTCTTCCGTTCACCACTATACGTGTTTCCAGATACCCGTCCTCCTTTTCTGCCGGTCCCACCTCCCTGTTGAAAGAAAATACAGAACCGGTTTCCAGCCGAACACCATGGATGGATGAGCAGGCCTTGGTAATGTTGAAGAGGGTTTCCTCGTCACGAGGAGCCAGGCACGTTGTGTAGGTACCCAAGAGATGGGGAAAGCCAAGCTCGGTCATAAGATCAACAGTTTGAATACGCGGAAGAAGGGTATGAAAACAATCGAGTGCCACGTGAGATTGTCCGGTGATCAACCTCCTGCGCATCACCTCGTTTGCTTTGTCAATATCGAGTTCCCTTCCGGGGAGAGAGGGGGAAATTATTCCAGGTTCACTCTTGGCGTCCAGAGGCGGTATATATACGTCTTTCGCGATTTTTTGTAATGCCGTATACATCTTTTCCTCATTATAAAGAATGGTTAAGGGGACAGCATCATCGTTCTCATCAGCTTGCATAATCGCGCGACGCACGGCCCTGTCATCCCAGGAGATGCCCAGTTCCTGTTTATCAAGGAGGAAGTGCTGATTATCTATTACCACTTCAATAGGTTCATTCAGCCAGTTGCGTTCGGTAAAAGACAACAGGGCGGGAAGTTCCCGAGCTGTGAATCCACTGAGGTCATGCCCGAGAAACATGATAGGAGGAGGTGAAGAGGATAGTATCGCCCTCCCCCCCAGGAATAAAAGCAACAGTACCGCGACTGTAAAGACAACCGACAGGAAAAACGTTTTACGTTTCAACATTGTAGGTTCACGCTCGTCTATTAC
>PWXL01000255.1 GCA_003561145.1 Candidatus Atribacteria bacterium | reverse complement strand
GGTCTTCCAGCGTTCCCTGCTACTTTTTTCCGAACCCTTCTGTGTCTCCTGTCTCTTTTTCTTTTTTTCTCCAGGACCGCCATCGACGTATTCCTCCCTTATTTCGCTGTAGTCTTGCCCTGTTTTCTCCGGACGAATTCTCCCACGTAGCGAATACCTGTGCCCTTATAAGGCTCCGGTTTGCGAAGAACCCGGATATCGGCGGCTGTTTGTCCTACCTTTTCCTTGTCAATCCCTTTGACTTTCAGGACCTTCCCTTCCACCTCGAAGGAAATTCCCTCCGGTGGAGTAATTTCCACGGGGTAGGTAAACCCGAGGTTCATGACCAGGTTCTCTCCCTTTTTTTGCATCCGGTATCCCAGTCCTGCGACTTCCAGGGCTTTCTCAAAACCGTTTGTTACTCCTTCTACCATGTTGGCAATCAAAGTACGGGTCAGCCCGTGTAAAGAGCGGTCCAGCTTTGTACTCCCCTCCGGCATGACGTGCACCCCGGAGTCCTTCTGTTGAATGTTTATCCTGGGGTGAATGTGCCGTTCCAGGTTACCCTTCGGCCCGGCCACCCGGACAAGGGTCCCTTGTATCTCGACCTTCACCCCTGCAGGAACAGGGATGGCTTGTTTGCCGATCCGTGACATAACGGGTGTCCTCCTTCTACCATATGTAACAAACCACTTCTCCTCCGACACCGATTTTTTTTGCTTCCCGGCCGGTCATCATACCTTGCGAGGTCGAGACCACTACGGTTCCCATTCCTCCCAACAGTACCGGTATATCATGCCTCCCGGTATATACTCTCAAGCCCGGTTTGCTGATTCTTTTCAAACCATTGATTATGCGTTCTTTGTTCGAACCATACCTGAGTTCAATAATTAAAAGATGCCGGTCATTCTCCCGGTCTATCACTTTAAAGTCCCTGATATATCCTTCGTCTTTCATAATGCGGGCGATGTCCACCTTCTGTTTGGAAGATGGAACCTTGACACTATTTTCCCTGGCCTTCAGAGAATTCCGGATCCTGGTCAACATGTCTGCGATTGGATCTGTATGAGCCATGGTCACTCCCCTTCCTACCAGCTTGATTTGGTGACCCCAGGTATTTCCCCCCTGCTGGCAAGTGTGCGGAAACAGATCCGGCACATTCCAAAGGCCCGCAGGTATCCCCTCGGCCTGCCGCACAGGTGGCACCTGTTACGATGTTGTATTGCGTATTTCGGTGCCTGGTTATTTTTCACGATTTTAGATTTCCGTGCCATAGAGCTGTGCCTCCTCTTACTTCCGTCGGAAACCGAGCCCCATGGATTCGAGCAGAGCCCTGGCCTCTTCATCTGTTTTTGCAGTGGTTACAAAGGTTATATTCATCCCTCGAACCTGCTCTACCTGGTCATAATTGATTTCCGGAAAAATAAGCTGTTCCTGTATTCCGATGCTGCAATTCCCTCTTCCATCAAAACAACTGTCAGTAAAACCACGAAAATCGCGTATTCTGGAGATTGCTATAGTAAAAAAACGGTCCAGAAATTCGTACATCCGTTCTCCCCGCAAGGTTACCTTGCAGCCTATGGGCATACCCTTGCGAAGTTTGAAGTTCGATATGGACTTCCTTGCCCTGGTGATTATCGGCTTCTGACCTGTTATGGTCGCAAGCTCCTCAACCGCTGTATCTAAAAGATGAGCGTTTTGTGTTGCTTCGCCGATGCCCATGTTGATGACCACCTTGGTTATGCGTGGTATCTGCATGATATTGGAATAACCGAATTGTTTCACCAGTGCCGGTACCAGTTGTTTCTCGTATTTCTCTTTGATTACGGACACCTTGTTACTCCTCCTCTTACCGGCCTTGGTTCTGACTGACGCAAGCCGGTAATGACGTGGTCATTCTCAGGTCTTGTCAATGATTTCCTGGCACTTTTTACAGTAACGGTTGCGATACTTCGATCCTTGCATCGCATCCCTTTTCACCCGCGTTATGTTATTGCAACGCGGGCAGATCAAGCGAAGGTTTGTTATACGCAAGGGGTTTTCTTTCTCGATTATGCCTCCCTGCGGGTTATCCTGGGTAGCGCGGGTGTGCTTTTTGACCATATTCACCCCTTCAACGATGGCTTTCTCATCCTGGAGAAATATCGTCAGTACCTTTCCGCGCTTCCCCCGGTCTTTCCCATGAACGACTTCCACGGTATCTCCCTTTTTAATCGGGACCTTCTTATTCACAGTGCTTTTTTCCATGATCATCACTCCTCTAGACCACTTCCGGTGCCAGGGAAACGATACGCATAAACTGCCGTTCCCGTAACTCCCGTCCTACCGGTCCGAAGATGCGGGTTCCGCGTGGAATATTCTGGTTATTGATGAGAACCGCCGCGTTATTATCAAAGCGGATGTAGGTACCATCCCGCCTGCCGGTTTCTTTTTTCGTTCTGACCACTACTGCCCGTACAACTTCGCCTTTCTTGACGTTGGCTCGCGGCTCCGCTTCTTTTATAGAGGCGATTATGACGTCCCCGATTCCAGCGTAGCGGGTCTTCGACCCTCCCAATACCCGGATGCACATTATTCTTTTTGCACCGGAATTGTCCGCCACCTCAAGCATTGTTCTGGGCTGAATCAAGCTCGCCGCCTCCCTCCACAAGGGCTTTCCTCACTACCTCCACTACTTTCCATCGCTTCATCCTGCTGAGGGGACGGGTTTCTTCTATGATCACCCGGTCTCCAACCTGGCAGGAATTGTTTTCATCGTGCGCGTGGTAATTTTTATGCCTTCTCAGTTTTTTCTGGTACAGCGGATCCTCTGAAATCCTGATGGTACGAACAACAACAGTTTTATCCATCGAGTTTCTGAGCACCTCGCCGGTCAGCCTTTTCCGGGTCGCCATGATCAACCAACCTCCTCGCTATGGCCGCTCAATTCTTTTTCCCGCAGTATTGTTTTAATACGGGCAATGTCTTTTTTCACCAGGCTGATCCTTTTCGGATTTCCGAGCTGCCCCGTGATGGACTGAAACCGAAGGTTGAACAACTCACTTCGATAATCTTTCAACTTCTTGTGTAACTCGATCTCGGTCATATTCCGAACATCATAAGCTTTCATCGTGCTCACCTCTGCTCCAGTGTTCTCTCCACAACACGGGTCTTGATGGGAAGTTTGTATGAAGCCAGCCTCAAAGCTTCATGGGCCATACCCCTATCCATGCCTGCAATTTCGAAGAGAATACGGCCGGGTTTGACCACGGCTACCCATCCTTCAACCGGCCCTTTGCCTTTACCCATACGAGTTTCAGTCGGTTTTTTTGTAAAAGGTTTATCAGGAAAGATACGAATCCATATTTTCCCTTTTTTGATACGGCGGGAGATGGTGACCCTGGCCGACTCAATTTGAGGATTCGTCACCCAGGCTGCTTCCAGCGCTTGTAGCCCGAAGTCTCCAAAAGCCACGGAGTTTCCGCGGAAACACATCCCTTTACGCCGTCCCCTTTGTTGTTTTCTGTATTTCACCCGTTTCGGGATCAACATAACTGCCGAACTCCTTCCTTCAGGATGAGGGAGCTGCCTTGGTGGGTGACTCCTCCAGCACTTTCCCCGGGGATATCACTTCTCCCTTGAAAACCCAGGCCTTCACTCCGATTTTTCCATAAGTCGTGTTTGCTTCGGCAAACCCGTAATCAATATCCGCACGCAGCGTATGAAGGGGAAGACGGCCTTCCCGATACCACTCGGTGCGTGCGATTTCCGCTCCGCCCAGCCTGCCGGCGGAACAGATCTTGATACCCTTCGCTCCCATGCGTAATGCGCGGTTAATCGCCTGCTTCATGGCACGGCGATAGGAAACGCGCCGAGTGAGCTGAAAAGCGACGTTTTCCGCAATCAGCTGCGCGTCAGTCTCCGGAACCTTGATTTCATCCACAGATATCTGGATGTTCCGGTTTCCGGTCATTTCCTGGATTTCCTCGCGTAACTTTTCAACTTCCGACCCTTTGCGGCCGATCACGATTCCGGGACGGGAAGTGCGGATGATTATTTTCAGCTGGTTTGCCAAGCGTTCAATCTCGACACTGGTGATCCCCGCACGGAAAAGTTTCCCTTTTATGTGCTCCCGGATTTTTAAGTCCTCTGCCAAAAGCTTTGGATAATCATCTTCTGCATACCAGCGTGATTGCCAGTCTTTTACGATACCGAGCCTTAATCCGATCGGGTTTACTTTATGTCCCAATTACCTTCCCTCCCTCGTATCTGATACCGCAACCGTAATATGAGAGCTTCTTTTCCGTATCAAAAAGGCCCTCCCCATGGCGCGGGGACGCACTCTCTTCATTGTCGGCCCCTGGTTCACGTAGGCCTGTGAAATGACCAGGCTATCGATATCAAGGTTCAAGTTATTTTCAGCATTTGCCATGGCCGATTTCACAACATTTCCCACAATACGGGCGGACTTGTTGGGAAGGAACTTCAGGGTGTTGATCGCTTCTGCAGCCATTTTCCCCCTGATGAGATCCACCGCTTGCCGTGCCTTGCGGGGAGATATTCTGACATATTTGGCAGTTGCCTTCACTTCCAACCGTGTTCACCTCCGCCTACTTCAATGAGCTTGAGCGCTCCGTCGGGTGTCCATGTCCCCTGTAATTACGGGTAGGAGCAAATTCTCCCATTTTGTGCCCGACCATCTGCTCGGTTATATATACCGGCACATGTTTTTTCCCATTGTGGACGGCTATAGTGTGCCCGACCATGTCTGGAGTTATAACGCTGGCGCGCGACCAGGTTTTCACAACCCTTTTTTCATTGCGGGTATTCATTTCCTCTACGCGTTTCCTTAATTTTGGTTCTATAAATGGGCCTTTCTTGGAAGAACGAGACACGTACGCTTCCTCCTTGCTTTATTTCCTTTTTCTGACAATCCATTTGTCTGTTTTTTTGTTACGCCGGGTTTTATACCCTTTGGTAGGAACCCCCCAGGGTGTTACAGGATGGCGGCCGCCGTGAGAATGCCCTTCTCCTCCTCCGTGAGGATGATCAATCGGGTTCATGGCATTCCCCCGCACAGTCGGCCGTATGCCTTTCCAACGTTTTCGTCCGGCTTTGCCTACAGTAACATTTTCATGATCAACATTACCTATCTGACCTATAGTTGCCATACAGTCAAGGTGTACGATACGCACTTCACCTGAAGCCAGGCGGATTTGCGCTTCCTGGTTCTCTTTGGCCATGAGTTGGGCATAGGCACCGGCGGAACGGGCAATCTGTCCTCCCTTTCCCTTTTTCAGTTCAACATTATGAATGATTGTTCCCAGGGGGATATTTCTTATCGGAAGGGCATTTCCCGGACGGATATCCGCCTTATCTCCTGCCATAAGTCTATCTCCAGGTGCCACCTTCAATGGAGCAAGGATATACCTTTTTTCTCCATCTGCATACTGTAACAAGGCTATCCGGGCCGAGCGGTTAGGATCATATTCTATTCGGTCAACCACCGCAGGCACACCTCTTTTGTCACGCTTGAAGTCGATAACCCGGTACCGCCTTTTATGCCCCCCTCCCTTATGACGCATCGCAATATGACCCTTGCTGTCCCTGCCGGCCTTCTTTTTTAATGGTTCCAACAGTGATTTTTCCGGTTTTCCCCGGTATATATTTTCGAACTTTGGCCCGGTCATGTGCCTTCTGCTCGGGGTCACCGGTTTAAATTCTCGAATACCTGCCATTTCAAATCTCCCTTTCTCTCCTCAGGTGATGTCAAAGGCCTTTATCTTGTCGCCCGGCTTTAACTGGACAATGGCTTTCTTCCAGGAATGTGTCATCCCTTCAAAACGTCCCAGCCTCTTATTCTTGGCAGGCATTTTAATCATGTTGACCTGCACGACGGTGACACCAAACATTCCCTGTACCGCTTTTTTCACCTCGTTCTTGGTAGTGCGGCTGTCCACTTTGAAGACGTATTTATTCTCTTTACGATGAGCGACCGCCTTTTCAGATATCACCGGACGGATGAGCACTTCGCGTTCATGATCCATTCCAGAGCACCCCCTGGAGTGTTTTCAGGGCTTCTTTTTCAAAAACCACCAGTTCATATTTCAGAAGGTCGTAGGTACACAATTCGTTCAATGAAGTCATTCGCACCCTCGGAATATTGGCAAAAGCACGATACAGCTCCTCTGAGGTATCCTGTGTAATGAACAGCACGCTCTTGCCCTCAGGAAGCTTCATGCCCTTTATAAAAAGCACTGCCTCCCGGGTTCGGTTTTCGGGTAAGGCGAATTCCTCGACCACCACCAAGGCGCTTTCGGATAATTTCATGCTCAGCACATTCCGCATGGCAGCATGTCTTTCTTTCTGTGGAAGGGAATGGGAATAGGAACGAGGACGGGGACCAAAAACCACTCCTCCGCCTTTCCACAACGGGGAGCGTATGGTTCCCTGCCTGGAGCGTCCTGTACCCTTCTGGCGCCAGGGTTTCCTTCCTCCACCGCGTACCTCTGAACGGCCTTTCGTCTTTGCGGTTCCTCTGCGATTGTTGTCCAAATGAGCCTTCACAGAAAGAAAGACCAGGTGTTTATTCACCGGTTTGGTGATGAAACCATCGG
>PWXL01000227.1 GCA_003561145.1 Candidatus Atribacteria bacterium | reverse complement strand
TCATGGAAATAGCATCCCGGAAAAATGACCTGGTTTCTTACCCAAAGGAGGTGAATTTGGTATAGAATTTTACGTGAGGCAACGAATCCCTTTTATCAAGATTTTTACGTGAGGCACCAGGGCGATCGAATTGAGAAGATCGATCGAATTGAGAAGATCGAATTCAGAAGATGCAATGGGAGAATGGGTGTCTCCGAAAATACTTTTTTAGTTATTGACGAGAATGTGATCTCTTTATTGAAAGACTGAGAGTCGCTATTATCATTGGAAAAAGGATTGCATTATGATTGCTGTATTTCGTGAACTGCTTCATACATAGCGATTATATTTTCCGGAGGCACATCAGCCAAGATGTTATGAATCTGGTTAAAGACATATCCTCCCCCGGGCATGAAAATTTCCACGTTACGCTTCACTTCTTCTTTCACTTCTTGTGCTGGAAGATTGGGAAGATTATGTTGGGTGTCGACCCCTCCTCCCCAGAAGACAAGATCTTTTCCAAATTCTTTTTTGAGTCGCTTAGGATCCATTCCCGCAGCTTGTGTTTGCACGGGATTAATGATATCCACTCCGGCTTCGATGAGGTCGGGTAAATACTCATAGATACCCCCACATGAATGGAAAAACACGGAGATATCGGTTTTTTTCTTGACCATTTGGTATATTTCCCGGTGGCGGGGGAAAAACACTTCCCGGTATAGCTTTGGGGAAATCATGGGTCCGTTTTGGGTTCCCAGGTCATCACCCATAACGATAATCTGTACATAAGGGGTAATTGCGTCGAGAAAAGGTTCCAGTTTTAACAGGTGGATTTCAAGCAGTTTATCGAGCATTATTTCCATTTCTTTGCGGTGTGCAACGAGGTTCAGGAGGAACTCGTCATTACGGTAAAGAAATTGCCCCATTTCAAACAACTGGCCGCCAAAACCGGTCATGATCGCATAGTCGGTTTCCTCGTAAAGTGTACGGGCTTTTTCCCGAACCAGCTGGTAGAAGTCAGTTCTTTCGGAATTTTTCCAGAGGGGATCGGTCATGTGCGACCACATAACTTTTTTGATGGATTGGGGGAGATCGTCAAAATTGTCCTTGCGAACACCGTAGAGGGGCCAGATCAGCTGGTCGAAATAGAGTGAATCGGCGGGCATCTCCGCTACTGTATCGTTATCCTCATCGATGCAGACCCAGGAATCTCCTTTGCGTTCTATCCTCAGCCAGGCGGGTATCTCCGCCGGGGAACCATCGGGCAGTGTCCACTTTCTCCATTCTTCCTCATTATCAGCAAACGCACGGGCCAGGTCAACGACATCGATACGAAATCGCTCCAGGTACCATTTTTCGGGGATGCATAACTGCTGTACCATGTCGTATATCTGTGTTTTTCCGTCTGTCACACCCAGCCGTTGCTTCAACCGGTTATACGCGATTCCCAACAAGCCGGTGGAACGCATTCCCCCACAATCGACCGGGATTTTATCCGCTTCTTCGTGGTGGAGTGCTTTTTGTACTCTTTCCCTGCTGGTCATAGGTATCACCTCAATGGTATTTCTATTTTTCTGTTACCAGCGTGAAGCCTCTCACGAAAAATTTCAGCATGACAAGCAACACTATTACCGTTGGCAAGGAAGCTACGATTGCTCCCGTAACGAGTATGGGTTCGGGAACTGTTGCTCGCGCCCCGGACAAACGCATAAGCGCTGTCATAACCGGACGGTATCTTTCCGAGAGAATAAGCCCGAAGAGCAAGTCGTTCCACGTCCACATGAATTGAAAACAAAATACCACGGCAAAAGCCGGGATGGTCATGGGAAAAAAGAGCCTGTAAAATGACCCCCATTTTGAAGCCCCATCGACCATGGCAGCATCAAAAAAATCCCTGGGGAGGGTAAAGGCGTAATTCCGGTAGACAAAGAGAGCAAAGGGTATACATATACCCAGGTACACAAGGGCAAGCCCCAGGCGAGTATCGTACAGGTACAGGGCGTTCAGAAATAAGTATAACGGTATAAGGAACATCTGGAAGGGAAACATGTTTCCGATAAAGATAGTCATAAACCAGGATTGCGGTGCCCGGATGCGTAGATGGACCAAGGCGAATCCAGCGAGTGAAGAGAGAAAAGCTGAACCAACACCCGCGATCATTGCATATATGAGACTGTTGAAAAAGCTGTAACCGATTTCAGCATCAACCATCGCGGCTCTGAAATTTTCTGCGAGATTCCCGGGCATGGCTTGTATCTCAGGGAGGCTCCAAAAGGGAAAAGCATTGAATTCAGCCGGGCTTTTTACTATCAAAGTGGCCATTGATACCAGGGGAAACATCCATACCACAGCTAAAACGATCAAAATAACATACACCAGGACCATGTAATGAGCTTTCATCTTAATATTCATTAGAGAGCCACCTTTTCCTTACCCAGGGCAGCGAGGTAGCGGTAGGACGCCAAAAGAGCAAATATGGAAATCACTACAGCGATTGATGATCCTAATCCCATCCGGAAGAGCAGAAAGGATTCTCGATACAGTGAAATAGCCAGGGTCTCCGAGGCCCGCCCGGGGCCGCCCTCTATCATAACCCAGGGGATATCGAACATCCGGATGGAGTTGATAATAGCGTTAGCGACCACTAAAAGCACAATGGGCCGCAGAAGAGGAAAAGTCACATGGGTAAAAACCTGCCGGTAATTGGCTCCATCAATGACCGCTGCTTCAATGGGGTCGCGGGGTATGGTGTCAAGTCCGACCAGAAACAGGAGTAAGTTGATGCCAAAATATTGCCAAATCCAGACACCGATCAAAATATACGTATTGATGTCAGGATTCGGTAAAAGGGGTTGCAAGGTAATACCCATTGACTCAAATAAGGGCATAAGTGCTCCCTGTCGGCTCACCAGAACCCGTCTCCAGAAAATACCGGCGACAGTGGGAGAAAAGGTAGAAGGGATAATAAATATGGCTTTGAATATGCTTTTTACCGGAACGAGGTTTATCAGGGATGCGATGAACAGGGGAAACGCGACTGCGAAGATCAGGGTCCCGATAACCCATAATGCTGTATTTTTTAACGAATTTATCAGGACAGGTGTGGTAAATACATTCAGGTAGTTGGAGAATCCAACCCATTTCGGTGGGGTGATGAAATTCCACTCCGTAAAACTGAAATATGTTGTGTATATAACCGGAATTAATTCAGCGACTAAAACGAAAGCCAAGGCCGGTATCAGAAATAGGTATGCGCTATTCGGGCGCGTTTGACTTTTCATTGAAAACTCCATTCATACAGTTTCAATACGGAGAAGCATACCCTGGGAGGCGAAAGCTTCCTCATGTGGGCAGGCAGGCTCTCTTTCCGCGAATATATTTCAGTACAAATGAACCATACCGAACCGCTGGCACATGGCAGCGGTTCGGTATGTGAAGCACGATACTCTTGTGAATGGCAAGGGAATAATGCATTTCTCATGCATTGCAATATGTGAGAAATGTTCCCATTGGACTTCAGTATTCGACGCCGTAATTGGGCCAAACTTCTTTTGCCCTGTTTTCTATGCTTTCCAGGATTTCCATGTAACGGCCCGGTGAAACCAGCATGGAATTGAATTCATCCACGGCATGCTCGACAATCTCTACCGGGGTCGCTTCCCAATAGCGAATCATGGCATTGGGATAATCTTCCACCAGTTCGAACACGCGCGCCAAGACCGGATCATCTTCTTGAATCATGTCAACGGTTATATTGAGGGTCGAAGGAAAACGCAGTTCACCCCAGAGAATTTCCGCGGCGCTTTCGGAGGAGGCATACCACTTGAGCCATTCCTTTCCGAGTTCTTTGTCCGGGGAGTTTACCCCGACACAGAGGGGAGATATCTCCAGGATGATAGCACCTTCACCTTCAGGGTTGATGGCCGGGGGGATGAATACACCATAGTCTTCATCGGGAACAAGGCCCTGATCCTGCAAAATGCCTCCGTACCAGTCCCCGAAGGGGGCAAAAGCAAGAGATCCTTCATTCAACATTCGGGGTATATCTTCAACGAAAGTGGCGTCCATGGGGGCAAAGTATCCCTTTTCCAGCCAATCTTTCCAGATTTCCATAGCTTCCACCGCTGTGGGGTCGGTATAACGAGCCTGACCGTTCACCAGGCGATAATAGAAATCAGCGTCCAGTCTGTAAAGAATTTCCTGGAAGACGATAAAGGACGTCCACCTGGATACTCCGATAGTATTCCCTATGCTGTAGATGCCCTCTTCTTTAAAAAAGGCCATCTGTTCTTCAAATTCTTCCCACGTTTCGGGAAGGTCAAGGCCGTATTGATCATACACTGCTTTGCTGTAATACCATACCCAGTAACCGACGTTGAAGGGCAGAGCATAGGGAACCCCGTCAAGGGACAGTGCTTCCTTGATACCGGGAGCGATATACTCTCCGACTTCCTCGTATACCTCAGAAAGATCGGCGAGTAATCCGGCATCCCATAGCTCAAACGCCCTGTAGCCGAACCACCATTTGAATACTGCCGGTGCCCGAGGTGTGGTGAGGTCAATTTTCACACGTGAGGCGTAGATCTCAGTTTCGTAGTCGGTTGGTACAGCCCTTATACCGATATCTTCTGCCGACGCTTCCCCCAAATTAATCCAGCTGCTATGAAATTCTGGATTATCATGAAAGAGACTGAATTCTCTTACTTCCGCCCCTGCTCCGGCAAGGAAGAAAGTCCATACAAGCAGGAGGGAACCTGCCAACACAAGAACCTTCACAAGACCTTTTTTCATGAAAAGAACCTCCTTTTGAGTAGTGGATAAAACTTTGACTGTCTTATTTTACAAGAAATATTTAATGAATGTACTTTTATCACCTCCTTTACTCTATTATAATAGAATATTGAAATAAATCTTTCATCACAAAAGTGCTGACTCCTGAATTCTGACTCCTGCATTTCTATCCCAAAGCCTCTTTTCGCTCCCGGCGCCAAGCGGGAAGCAGATAGCGAACCACCATGGTTATGAGAATCACCGCTCCTCCTGTCAGTGCCCAATTACCCGGCACTTCTCCAAGGGCCAGGAAAACCCATAATGGATTGAGAATGGGTTCGATCACTGGGATGAGGCTTGCCTCCATGGCGGTTACTCCCCTGATAGCTATAGTATACAGGATATATGCGAGCCCTACCTGCACGGTTCCGAGAAGTATGAGTCCCGTCCAACTCCCCGGCCCCGGGGAGGATTGCAGCATGAAGGGAAAGCCGATCAGGGCGGCAACAATATTACCCAAAAGGCACGATTCAATGGGAGATCCATCCTTTTGCATGCGCAAAAAGAGGATGAGCATGGCAAAAGCCAGCCCGCTTCCCACTGCCATCACATTGCCTGCCATCGTTCCGGCTTCCAGCTCATCCAAAAAAAAGAGGGTCATGCCTCCCAGTACCATTACCACCGCCAACCAGTCAGAGCGGGAAGTACGTTCTCCTAAAAGACGGTGTCCCCATAAAGCGACATACACCGGTGCCCCATACTGTAAAAGGATGGCATTGGCCGCGGTTGTCGTGCGGTTGGCCGCCACAAAAAGGATGACTGTAGCCGCGTAACACAGAGCCCCCCCGATTTGGGCACTTGACCAGGTGAACCGGGGACGGCGAAGGTAGGCCAATATGACCAGGGAGGCGATCGCACTCCGCATCCCGGAAATAGCCAGGGGATTCCAGTCCACACTTTTAATGAGAAGCCCTCCCAGACTCCATGAGAGAGCGGCCATGAGCAGGAATGTAATAGAGCGGGCTCGATCCCGCCGAGAAACCATAATGTACCGATTATACATTAAGAAGAGAAGTTTAGGTTGTTGAGTGAGGCTAGGAGAGAAGCTGATAATGAAGGCGATAAGTGATAGGTGATGGGTAATTGGTGGAGCAGAGCGAAAAAGGACGATGAAATGCGCGAGTTTTTATGTTCTAAAGATTGTTTAGTAACATTAGAGGGCTTATAAGAAGCCCTCTAATGTTATTGTGAGATCTTTCAATCAAACAAGAGAGTTTGGTCATGAAATTTTTTCTACTTATCAGTATGTTAGTGGAAATTTACAATTTGACCGCTTCTGTCAACAATTACGTACATTCTATCCCTGCTGCCATCATCACGAACCAGATCAATTGTGTATCCTTTTGGGTACGATACATCATCGATTCTCACACAAGCTTCGGGTTCAAGTGTCGCTACAGGCTCTCCATCGATTCTCACCTCGCCGTATACATCTTCACTTGCCGAACACACACGAATCCAGCCAACTCGGACAGGGGGTCCAGGTACCGCACATGCAGCAACCAAAAACATCACCACGATTCCCGCGAGTGCGAATGCCAGCCACTGACCTTTCGAACCTTTGAATGAATACATGTTGTACCTCCTCTTGAAATGCCGTGAGGAGTAAGGAGTGAGGGGTGAGGAGTAAAAGGCCCCACTTCTTACAGTTCACGGCTCATTATTTGT
Organism: Candidatus Atribacteria bacterium; assembly: GCA_003561145.1. Taxonomy (GTDB): domain Bacteria; phylum Atribacterota; class Atribacteria; order Atribacterales; family Atribacteraceae; genus Nitricultor. The sequence continues at coordinate 125 of PWXL01000227.1, read as the reverse complement.
CCTGTCATTGCGAACACCACCGCGAGTGGAGTGTGGCAAGCTATGCTTTTTGCGTACACACAAGCACAGACTGCCGCGTCGCTTCGCTCCTCGCAGTGACGGACTAAAAAAATTCTGACTTCTGA
>PWXL01000047.1 GCA_003561145.1 Candidatus Atribacteria bacterium | reverse complement strand
CTCGGTGGGCCGAGGGGTTCGCTCCTTGCGCAAACAGTCGATCAGCAGGGGCAATACCTCGAATAAATCGCCCACGATGCCGAAGTCCGCTACTTTGAATATGAGGGCGTCCGGGTCGCTGTTGATCGCCGCTATCGTTTCTGCAGTTTTCATCCCGGCCAGGTGCTGGATCGCTCCGGATATCCCCACCGCGAGATAATGCCGGGGTGTCACGGTTTTCCCGCTCAATCCCACCTGTTGGGAATATGCACACCAGCCACGGTCCACCGCGGTGCGGGAAGCACCTACCTTGCCACCCAAAAGGCCGGCAAGTTCCCGCAGCATTGATACGTTCTCCCCCTTGCGTATCCCTGCTCCACCCGCTATCACCACTTCAGCATCCCGTATTCCTTCGTCTTTCGAAAAGGGGATAAAGTCAATCCTCCGTACCCGGGTGTCTTGCCACTCCGGACAAAACGGAACAACCTCCACCTCTCCCCACCGGGATGGATCGGCCGGGAGAGGCAAAGCCGAGTGGGGGCGGACGGTGGCCATCTGCGGGCGATGATGCGGGGTACGTATGCGCGCCATGATATTTCCCCCTATGGCCGGCCTGACTTGCATGAGATCACCGGTTTTTTCGTCAATGCAAAGCTCCGTGCAATCCGCGGTGAGGCCGGTTCCGAGCTTGGCCGCAAGGTGGGGGAGGAGGCTGCGGCCGGTGGTGGTCGCGGCAGCTATTATCACCGCGGGATGTTCCTGCCTTATCATGACCGAAAGCGCCCGGCTCTGGGTTTCAATCGAAGCATCACGCAAGACAGGATGAGCGCACACCAAGACCCGGTCGGCTCCCCGTTCGATGAGGGCTTGTGTTTCGCTTTCTCCTAGACCATGCCCCAGCACCACCGAGGTCAAGGGTTCCCCCAGGGCCTCGGCCAGTGTTTTCCCCCAGCGCAAAAGCTCGAAGGAAACATCTTTTAAACGGCCGTCGTCGGCCTCGGCCAGTGTCCAGACCCCGCTATGTTTCACCGTAATACCCCTTTTTCCTTTAAAAAAGCGATATATTCCTCCACGGCCTCTTGAGCTTTATCTTTATCTGTTGCATGCACCATGCGGGAGGTGCGGGTGACTTGCGGCGTGTATATCTTTTCCACCCGGGTAGGTGAACCACGTACACCCACCCGGCCAGGATTCAGCTCAAGTTGAGACTCATCCAGGCGGGGAATTTCTGCCGCCCGCGCGGCCTTTTTTCCCCGCAAGGTGGGAAGGCGGGGAGAATTGACCGCCCGCACCAGGGTAAGTACAGCCGGGAGGTCCGCCTCAATTTTCTCACGCCCATCTTCAAGAAATCGTTCAGCGATAATTTTTCCTTTTTGTACATCCACAATGCGGCCGACATAGGTCACCAGTGGTATATCGAGCAGGGCCGCCAATTCCGGCCCTACCTGTCCGGTCTCCCCGTCGGTGGCCTTTTCTCCGCACAATATGAGATCAAACGGACCGCAGCGTTTCACCGCTTGCGACAACGCAAGAGCCGTAGCCCAGGTATCTGATCCTGCGAAAGCGCGGCCCGATATCAACAGGGCGTTATGACACCCCATGGAAAGAGCCTCCCGCAAGGCCCGTTCGGCATTGGGGGGGCCCATGGAAATGACGGTGATTTTCCCTCCATGGTTCTTTGTAAGCGTGAGAGAAGCCTCCACCGCATGGAGGTCAAGGGGATTCATGATACTCTCACACCCCTCGCGCACCAGGGTGCCGGTCGCTTCATCCATCTTCACATCCCCTGTCTCGGGAACCTGTTTTACCGTTACCACTATACGCACACCGTCACCTGTATACTAATTCTGCCAACCACGCAACGTATGTTTTGTCTTCGAATAAAGCATCCCGCATATGGGCCGCACACAGGGGTGAACCCGTCACCAGCTTCTGGGCCCCGGTTTCCCGCACCTTGCGGATTCGCTCTCGTGCAAGCTCCATGGCAAGCTCGGGATAGGTGAGATCTAATCCGTCATCGGCGCCACAGCTTTTCGCCATGGCCCGGTTCCACACCGAAAAGGTGCGTTCCATCCCCAAAGCATCGAGAACGCGGCGTGGAAGTTCGTATACTTCACCTGTGCCAAGCACCTCTTCGGGTCCTGTGCAATCGGGCAATATCGCGGCGTCAGTCGGAAGGGTCCGGGCAAGGCCCATGGCCGAACGGCAGTCATGGAAAAATACTTTTCCAGCTGATGCAGCAGGTTGGGCGACCTTCAACATAACTTCCGCAAACGGCTTGATAACAATATCTTTCGGTAGTTCCACACCCAGTATCAAAGCTAATTCAGTAAGGGCCCACTGGGTGCGCGGACCATCGCAATAGACCGTGTGCGCCCCGCTTTCCCGTATCGCTTCTGCTACAATGCTCGTACGTTCACGTGCTTCTTTTTCTGCCCCCAAACTGTAAGCGAATGACCCATCGAGAAGCGGAAGAGCACGCGCCCTGATGCCCCCCTTTTCAAGAATTGAAAGAGCGACATCAAGCATCGTTGCCTCGTTGGTCTGGGCGATCTCGCACGCCAGGAGAAGCACATCGCCGTCCCCTTTATTCTTCAACGAGGTGTAAAATTCGAGAGCTCCTTTAACCTCCTCCGGTGCGCGGCCCTGGGAGAAGATACTCCTTCGCGCTGCGGCTATATACCCGCTGACCGGGTAATGATTGACACACCATGCCTCACTTACCGAATCCAGGGTCGAGCGGTAGAGCAATTCAATTTCGTCCCTGCTGAGTTCGGCCACACCGGCTGCATAGCGCCACAACATCATGGCGCGTGCTCGCGTGGTATGGCTCTCCACCTGGGTGATGTTGGCCACTTCGGAAGAGGGCTTGCACATGGGACAAAAACGGCATCCGTACAGATCGTGTTCGTATTCTTGAAGAGTTTTCAGCATATGGGTTTATCCTGTCCTTCTCTGTAATCTCGCGGTCAGAGCGTGGGCCCGAAGCCCATCTTGCCGGGGTTGAGAATATTCACAGGGTCGGTGGCTTTTTTGAATCCCTCCAGTACCTGGAAAGCCGGTCCGTACTGTTCCCTCACTAATCGTGCCAGTTTCAGGCCCACACCATGGTGCTCGTTGAGGACGCCGCCGCAGGCAATGGAAGTGCGAACCGCCACATTCCACACTTCGTTATGCAGGGCGAGTGCTTCCTCGGGATCGGCGGGAGGATCCTGTATGATGAAACGGTCATAGACCATCACGCCATACGGATACCAGTGGGAAAAATGCGCGATGTATTCAAGATCCCACTTGGCATACTTCTCTTCCAGGGTTCTTTTTTTCGTCCAGTAGAGGTTCTCCATCTGTTCAAAAGTACACAGGGTGTCCATGGTGCCGAACATCCAGGGAAGGTCCAGGCAGTGCGGGGGGAAATAAAAATTATACCGCTTGTTCCACCAGGCCCATCCTGCTTCAGGGTCAAGCCATTGTGCTCCCAGCTCTTCACAGATGGCCATGGCTTCCCGTTCCTGGATGTCGAGAAAGTCAGGGCGACCCTCGAAACCGAGCACCATGTAATTGCCTTCTTCCACTGAAATACCCAGAACGCGTTTTACCTGCTTGATGGTCTCCCTCTCGTCATACAGTCGAATAACACTTATTCCCAACCGCTCGAGCATAATACGCCGCCCGGCTTCCAGGCCGTTGGATAAAGAAGGAAAGAGACAGGCTTGAAAACGCCGTTCCTGCGGAATTTTTTCTATGCGCAAGGTTGCCTTGCTCACGATTCCGAAAGATCCTTCCGCCCCCACAAAAAGCTGGTGAAGGCCGGGACCAGAGGCATGGTTGGGCAAGGGAAGCGTGTCGATGATGTCCCCGTTGGGAAGGACTACCTGGCAGGCCAGGACAATATCCTCGATTTTTCCGTACTTGGTGGACAACACCCCGGACCCGCGGCAGGCCATGTATCCTCCGAGCGTTGCAGAATGCAGGGAAGCCGGAATATGACCGAGGGTATACCCTTCCCGGTTGAGGGTGCTCTCCAACTCATACCCGTTTACACCGCATTGCGCGGTTACGGTTTGAGAGTTGTGGTTTATCTCATCGATACGGTTCATACGCTTGAGATCGATGGTGATCCCTGCGTATACGGGCATGGCGCCCCCCTGGCTCCCGGATCCTCCACCCCACGGGGTAACCGGAATATGATAGGTATTGGCTATTGTGAGTACCCGGGACAGCTCTTCTGCGGATGCGGGAAGGACAACCATATCAGGAAGGGGCGGAATAAGACCCCTGTCTACCCACATGCGGGGAAGCCACATATAGTCAACACCATATACCATACGGTCTGCTTCTTTGCTCATAACATGGGCTTCCCCCACTACATCGGCAAGTTCGGTTTGGATCATGCGGAGTTGAAAAGGATGTATCATAAGCTATGCTCCATTCCAGTATTGTTCTTTTTGGAAAGCTGAAAGACGATGGTTCACTGCTTCCAGCACATCGTGTACTTTTCTGTACTCTGAAAAAAGGGTGCGGTACACATCGTACCGCTGTGGATCAGGAATGATACGGCGATCCACGCGGAAGAACCGCTCCTGAGCTTGTGCCAGGGTATCAAAAAGCCCCACTCCCATCCCGGCGAGCATGGCTCCACCGAGGGAAGAGTCGGTAAGACGAGGCACCACACATTCGGTTTCCAATACATCAGCAACTACGCTGCTCCAGAGATGACTTTTACTTCCTCCCCCGATGAGGCGAAGCGGCGGCGAAGGCGAAAGCCCTCGTTCCTTCAGGAACAATAAGCTGTCAAGCAGTGAAAAGGCTGTCCCTTCCATGACCGCGCGGATGAGGTGACCCCGCTCATGGTAGGCGGTCATGCCAAGGAAACTGGCCCGTAAATCCGTATCGTAATAGGGCGAACCTTCTCCCTGCAGGTAGGGATGGTACAGCAAACCTTCGGCTCCGGCCGGTACATTACCCGCTTCTTCCTCCATCAGGGAAAACACATTTTCATGTTCCCGGATATCACGGCAGAAATTGTCCCGAAACCACTTGAGTGATGATGCGCATGACTTGGTACCGGTACCGGGATACCATAGTCCGGGGAGGAGGTAGGAATAGGTGATGAGACCGGGATCGGCAACCGCCTTATCGCTCAACACGCAAATGCGGCCGAAAGTGGCGAGCTTCACCGTACAATCTCCTTTTTCCCGGGCTCCCGCAGCAGCGACTTCAAGCAGGGTGTCCGTGGTACCGGTTACTACTGCTGTGCCTTGAACAAGGCCCGACCAGGACGCCCCTACTTCATTGACCGCTCCCACTATTTCCCACGGTGCTGCTATCGCGGGTAGCCAGTGTCTGGGTATGTGTATATACGAGCACACTTCCTCATCCCAGCACTTTTCCCGTGCATTGAAAAAGAGTGTTCCTTCGGCATCCACCCAGTCGGTACAGTGGCTTCCCGAGAGGCGGAAGCGCACATAATCCTTGGGAAAAAGGAGCCGTTTCACACGTCCCCAGACATCGGGCCACTCTTCCCGTATCCACAAAAGCATAGCGGCAGTCCACATGGGACCTACCCGGTTGAGTTCGATTTCCAGAAAACGGTCACCGAAACGCTCTTCCAGCCGCCGGGCCTGATCCGCGCTGCGGGAATCGGTAATATGAAGGGCTGGAATGATTGGCCTTTGATTCTCTCCCACAAGCACCGGAGAATGTGTCACACCTCCAACAGCTACCGCCCGTATGTCTCGGGGATCGGTTGCAGTGGTGAGTAGGATTTTCCGGATAAGCTCTCCTGCGCGTTGTATCCACTCCTCGGGATCCTGTTCGGTCCATCCCGGCCGGGGGTGATCAGTGAAATATTCACCCGCGAGTGTCGATGCTGTTTCTTTTTCCAGGTTCAGGAGAGTAACTTTGCACCCCCCTGAACCGATATCCACCCCCAAGAGGCAGGTACCCATCAATACATATCCACCTTCAATTTTGGTTTGACCGGTGGGTATTCGTCCGGTTTATAATTGGCTTTCAAGTACTCCACCAGGTCTGTGACCACCTTGACCGCCGTATCCACAATGGCCTTTCCTTTTTCAGCCGTTGCGAGCGTGGGGTTTCCTGGAACCCCTGTCCGCATGGTGCTTTCCTGGGGTACGAAGGTGATAGCTTCAATTGGAAAAGCGTTGAGAAGGTCCGCATGCACGGCGGGACGGGTAAAGCGACGGTCAAGGTACGGTTTCAGGGTGTCATCCGGTTCGGCTTTCGACATGTCACACAACTCGGGATACAAGGCAAGGCTTACTGATGTTTCCACTTCATCAGCGTGCTTGAAGGGAGTGGAACACACTTCCTTGATGGTCTGGCAGGCCAGCTCCCACCAAGTTGCGACCGCCATGAAACAGTCCACATCCAGCGCGATTTCCTGCAATGCCGTATGCAGGGTCCACCACTGGCCGTGTGCCTGCATGATGATGACCTTTTTGAAACCCGAGTTCACCAGCCCTTTCACAATGTCACGGACAAACTCAATCTGTACGGTAGCCCGGATGGGAAGAGTTCCCACAAACCCGTAATGAAAATAGGGATGGCTCCCATACGGCATGGGTGGGGCGACAATGGCTCCAGTGTCGGCTGAAACCTTTTTAGCCAGTTCATAGGCGTTATACGCATCCACCCCACAGGGGCAGTGGTACCCGTGCTGCTCGGTAGCCCCAATGGGAAGAATGGCTATGCCTATTTCTTCACTCACTTTTTTTACTTCCGGCCAGGTGATTTCCTGCCAGAGAACAGGTGCTGCCATGATGATT
>PWXL01000106.1 GCA_003561145.1 Candidatus Atribacteria bacterium | reverse complement strand
GTTTCTTGAGCAGGATCTCATCCTCCTGCCCGTTAGCGTACCGGGCAGGAGGATGCATAGAAAAGATGGAAATGTACGTCTATTGGATGTGTTCTTCAATGAGCGGATCGATCCATTCCTGCAGCTCGATAAGAGCTTCCTCGATACCTACTTCTTGAGTAATCGCGGCTTTGGTCACGATTCTTCCAATTCCTTCGTGATAAGGTGTCGACTCCCCAGGCGGGAAATTACGAACCCTGCGGAATTCAATGAACTCATCGAAGTAAGGGATCACCGCATTGGCCTCGGCTAATCTTGCCATGTAGGCTTCATCACTCAGAACTGAATGGAGAGCCGGCCCTTCAATAGCCGCGGTGATGGCGTGAATTTCAGGACGCATCATAAACCGCACAAAATCAATCACCGCATCGGGGTTTTGCTTGAAGTTTGCTCCATGCTTGTTCACAACCACTCCCCAGCAATGGGCAACAGCGTACGGCCCGGCCGGGCCTGCCGGGAAGTGCATCACTCCGACCAGGTCTTCAAGACCCTCTTCAGCAGTAATCACTCCCATGTCCGCCCAGTCACGGAACATGGCCGCTTTACCTTCACGCACCATGGAGCGGCCCATATCATAACCGATGGCTGAAAGACCCGGTGGTGCAGTTGTGCTGTAAAGCTCGGTCATAAAAGTAAGAGCTTCAACCGCTCGGGGATCGGGAACGCCATCCGGTGCCAGTTCCCACTCATCGCCTCCCGCCTGATACAGAAACTCGCAAAAATTGTTATACATTTCTCCCGGTGTCCCCTGGGTAAGATACCCCCATTGATCAATCTCTCCATCACCGGAGGTGTCTTTCGTGAGAGTCTGGGCCACTTCCAGGAACTCGTCCCAGGTGGTCGGCACTGCCAACCCGGCTTCTTCGAACAAGTCCTTCCGGTAGTACATGTAACTCATTCCGTTCCACCAGGGAATCCGGTAAATCCCATCGTGTATATCCCTATACTCAAGCTGTAAGCCGATGAGATCGTCGATTTCTTCTTCTGATAAATATGGCGTGAGTTCTTCCCAGACATCGTAATACGCTCCGTCCAAAACGAATACATCATCATTGTAAAGGACGTCAACACCTTCATACTGTGTTCGGAGCCATAGAGTCATTCGACCGACATGTCCATCCCATTCTGAAGGTCCCCTGATGAGTTCCACCGTCACATCCGGGTATTCCTTTTCGAACAGGGCGATGATTTCCTCCGCATAGTCTATTCCCCAGGCCGGAGTATAAAACACCACGTTTGAAGTAGCCCCGGCCACCGCTGTCACCGCCAAAAGAACCGTTACCAGTATGACACTTGCCAGTATCTTCTGAGACATTCCTGAAATCCTCCTTGTATAAGATTTGTTGCTTGAAGTCACGTTTTGCCTCTCAACAGCTGATGTAGAGTTTGTTTCACCTCCCTCCTTATTTGAAGGTTCTTCCCGTCAATCCGCTGACTACGTAATTCTGGAAAAATATAACAATCAGAAGAATTGGAAGTACAGCGATAAAGCCACCCGCCGCCATTTGGGCAAACGGCATAGCCGTATAGCCGGGAAACTCAAGCAGGGTTGGCATGATCATTTTCGCCCTATGGAAGGTAAAGGAAAGGGCATACAACAGGTCGTTGTAAGCCCAGATAAAACGGAGGATGAAGAGTGCCAGCATTGCATTTTTCAGAGTAGGCATGACAATGCGCAGGAGAATCGCTATTTCAGTGCATCCATCCAAACGTCCGGCGTCGATCATCTCGCTGGGGAAATCATATAGATAAGGAAGAGCAAACCAGGTGAATAAAGGGATTCCGCTGAAACCATAGAGCAGGATCATCAGTACATGGGTATCGAGTAACCGCAAACTGTTTGCTACCTGAAATATGGGGAGGACATAGACGATCCAGGGAAGCGCCATGAGCCAGATAATGCCGTACAGAAAAATTTTCTTCCATTTGAAAGTGTATTTTGCTACCGCATAGGCAATGGCAAAACTGAGCATGAGTGTTATGAGTGAAGCGGGAACAACAATGATGATTGAATTGAACATGTTTCTCAACACATCATAACGGGTGAATATCTCAGAGTAGGAGTCCAAGTTGGCCACATCGGGAGGGGGAAAATAATGAGGCCTTGTTCGCATGATTTCCCTTTCCGGCAATAGTGAGACATTCAGAGTCCAATAGATGGGAAAAATAGTCAATATTGCGATGAATACCAATCCAATCACCTGGAGGAAAACATGAAAACGAAATTTTCTCTTTTTTTTCATTGTTCCAACATCCTCCTTTGCAGCGGAGCAAATATAGTGACCACAAAAAGAGAAATGAACAGGCTCCAGATGGTGGAAATGGCAATCCCATATTCATAGTTGCCATAGCGGATCCCATGACGGTATATATTCAGAGAAGCTACTTCGGTAGCCATGCCCGGTCCTCCGCCGGTAAGTGAAAAGATGAGGTCGAACTCCTGGAGTGAAAATATGAAGAGGATGGTCCCCACAAAAAGAATGGTCGTTCTGAGTGAGGGGAGGGTCACGTAAATAAAATTTTGCAACACCCCGGCACCCGCTACGCGGCTTTCCTCGTAGAGCTCTACCGGTATAAGCTGACATGCGGCGAGAAACAACAACCCGCTGAACCAAACATCACGAAAGATACGGGCCAAAATAACTGAATAAGGAGCCAATGTCGTATCACCCAACCAGGCAAGGCGGCTCTGAATAAATCCGAAGCGCAATAGGAAGTCGTTCACCACGCCATACTGCTGACTGAGAGCGATTTGGGAAAGAAGCCCCCATGCGGTCAGAGAAATAGCCCAGGGAATGAGCAGTACCGATTTTGCGAAACCCTGGCCAAAACCGAGCGAGCTTATAAATACCCCTATAAACAGGCCAAGGGCCGTCATACCCAACGTTACTACTCCACTGTAAAGTAAGGTAAACCGGATGGAGTCCCAAAATGCCTGGTCGTTAAAAACGGCTACAAAATTTTTAAATCCGACATAGTTTCCTCTCCAGTCAAAAAACGAGAGCCTGATCCCATAGAAAAAAGGCAGCAAATGACTGAGCACAAAAAATAAGAAGGGAATGACCAATAAGAGAATCAGTGCTTTTTTGTGTCTCATATTTTCCTCCTTGTCCTTCTACTCCTGATCTGCCTTACCGGTCGAAGCTCTTATTTTGAGCAGCTCTTCAACAAGCATATGCCGAACCGGCAATTCGTTGTTCCCTTTTTCAACCCGGTTGAACAGAAGTGAAGCTGCCGTTCTCCCCGCTTCATATGTGGGTATGGCCACGCTCGTCAATGGGGGCTCGAGGAGCTCAGCCATAATATCATCTACTCCGATCAAAGACATGTCGTTGGGAATGACGATACCCAATTCTTTAGCTGCTTTGAGGACACCCATAGCCAATCGCTCGTTAAATGCAAAGAGTGCAGAAGGTCTTTTTGATTGTGCAAACATGATTTTCGTATTGAGGTACCCGCTGTGCTGGGTAAAATCATCCGCTTCGATAACGAGGTTCGGGTGAACATGAAGTCCGAATTCTTCGAAAGCTTTTTTGCAACCTTCAAGACGCCTGGCGTTAATTCCACTGCCTCGAACCTTTAAAAATGCGATATCACGATGTCCTAACTCAAGAAGATACATTGTCGCCTTGTAACAGCCTTCGGATACATTCCCGGTCACCACGTCCGAAGCAGGCGCCCGTGTTGAGCCATAGCAATTCACGACCGGTATCCCGTTGTTTTTTACAATTTCAACTATTTCAGATAAAGCTTCATTAAAAGGCACTGAATAGATTACCCCCTCCACCCGGTTGCGGATAAACATTTTGAATAACTGCTGCGTTTTTAGGATATCGTTATCATTATTACAGATAATAGCATTGTATCCCCGAGTAAATGATACATCTTGAATACCTCTGGCTATCCCTGCATAAAAGGGATTCGTAATATCAGGCAAGAGATATCCAATAGTTTGCGTCTTACGCGTTCTCAGGCTCTTGGCTACAAAATTCAATTGATAACCTAGATTTTTTGCAGATTTCAGTACTTTTTCCCTTGTTTCCCTTTTTACATATCCATAACCGGCCAGTGCGCGGCTGGCTGTTGGAACCGAAACTCCTGCTTTTCTGGCTACATCTTTGATGGTAACGTTCTTCTTCTCCATGACCTGTAATTCCAATTTTTATTTATGATATCGTTATCATATTACTTTGTCAACCCTATATGTGTGAGTTGTGAGCCGGTAGTCTTGAGTCGGGTGTAAAGTGCCGAAGTAGCAGTAAGCACTTACCGGGAAATGGATGTCGTTCTTATCTCATTGATCATAGATGATTCTACCTGTGTATCGGTGAAGAAACCATCCGTGGATACATCATATTCGCAAAGATCCGACCCGAATATATGTAAGTCCACCGAAAAACGCTTGCGCCGAAGAGAAGAAGGTGAAAGAGACCTGGCATTCTGAATACACAACCATGTTGTGCATTTACCTGGCCAGGTACCCTCCATCTGTCTATCATGAACGTCGCGCCGGTTACCCAGCTTGACTCTTTTTTTACTCTGCTATATTTGCCCCGGCTTCTTGCATCTTCTGTCGTGCTTTTTCTCCACCGGAGGCCTCAACCGGTCTGGTGGCGTCCTTGATCACCATGACATCAAAGTCTTCTTTCCGGGCGTACAAAACAGAAGCAAGGACACAGACATCTTCAGCGAGACCGCCCATCCACAACCGCTTGATACCTTTTTTCTGCAGGTGCATCGCCAGTCCTGTTTGGTCGAAGACCGAATTTTGATCCTGGTCAAAGCGGACACCCTTGGTGACAATAACCGCCCTATCGGGAAGCTCAAGATCCGGGTGAAAGCGTGCCCCGTCCGTATCTTGAACGCAGTGAGGGGGCCATACACCACCGTTTTCTTTGAAACTTATATGTTCTAAGGGGTGCCAGTCCCGTGAAGCATATACTGGAAGATTATTTTTTTCAGCATCAGCAATCCACCTGTTCAAAACGGGTACGACTGCATCGCCGTTTTCAACCGCCAAGGCTCCTCCTGGACAAAAATCATTCTGCACATCAACCACTATTAACGCATCTCCATGTGTAAAAGAGGTATTATATTCTTTCATCGAATTCACCTCCCTGAATACAAAGAAAATAACAGTGGGAAGTGGTTTTATATTCCACCTCATTCCTCAACCGGACAAGCCGGTACTCTTCTTATGTACCTCCTTCTTTGACATTGATTAAACCTTCTTACGATCGCCAACTCCATAAACCGGGGTCTTCATTTCACCAAGTCCTCTATGAACCTTTTCCAACAATTCATTGACCAACTTGAAGGAATCCCCCCAACACCTCTCCAGGGCGTTGTGGAGTGACTACCAACTGAAGGCAATCAATCCAAAAAGTGCAAGAACTGCGATCAACACCGGCTGGTGAAGAAGGTAGATAGTAAGGGAATGCCGCCCGCAATAACCGAAAAAAGCCAACGGAGGTATATTGGAAAAGTCAGGAATGCGAAAGCCCCGCCGATAGCCCGGATACAGGGTTTTTCCCAGGAAAACCCCCAAGAGAACTACACCGAACCATGGAAGTAGAGGAAAGTAATCTACAGTATACATTCCGTAAGGCCTGAAACCCAACCAGATGAAAAAAGAAAAGGGGAATGCCTGGTAGTACAACATCCACCCGGCTGCAATGATGAAAAGCCCGAGAACAAGATTCACCCAGTAAAAACGAAGAAAAAAGTACCCCAGGATTATCGAAATTCCAATACAGTGAAGTACCCCGAAACGAACATACCAATCACCAAGAAAAAAATACGTCACTACGGTAATGGCTAATCCGTAGAGAAATATTTTCCCTCCCCTGCTGCCGAACCTGGAAAATTCAGGGACCTTGCTTCGCAGCAGCAGGCGGTCATGCGCCAAAGATAATGATATCCCCACGAGGGTAAGGAAGGAGATGGCGACACCGCGCTGGAAAAACAACCAAAAACCACTATACGGGTTAAGGTTATACGGACCGAAAGCGGAAAGGTTATAAACCAGGTGGTAGACAATCATCCCGGTCACTGCCAATCCACGCCAAAAGTCAACTTCCCAAAACCGTACAATGGGACTAGCTGTAACCATATTCAGCTATTTTCTCCTCTCATCATTCCTCCTTATATTCAATCCCGACACTGTATCCTTCATTTTCTGAATACTGGATACATGTTTACGCATTAGAAACTGCCAAACATTATACTTATTAATTTCCTCCATGTCTTCTGAACGAATTGAATAACCACAGGCTTCAATTCGACAAGGCTTCAATTCGGGAGCTTGACAAGCTTTGCACCCTTTCATATAATGTTTTCACACTACGTTAACGTTAACGGGAGTACATTTCGGCCTATGAAACCGGTGCCGGAGCGACCCACCATCAAAAAAATCGCTCAAATATCCGGGTATACCATTGGTACCGTTGACCGGGCACTCCATAACCGTCCGGGAATCAAGCCGGAAACACGAACAAAGGTACTCGAAGTTGCTCACACGCTCAATTACAGGGTAAACAAGCTCGCCAGTGCCATGCGCCGGCAGCGTACGCTGGTTTTTGGAGCGATATTCCCCAAGGAACTGCACTATTTTTACGACGATGTTCGGCGTGGCTTTCTGGACGCAGTATACCGGTTGCGCGATTTCCGGGTGGAACCCCTTCTCCAAGAATGCGAACGCCTGGGTAGAGGAGAAGAGGAGGCTCTTACGTCCTTATTGCGGGCCAAAGT
>PWXL01000003.1 GCA_003561145.1 Candidatus Atribacteria bacterium | reverse complement strand
CGGCAGAACAATGCCAGTTCTGCCCGCACATCTCCATACCCCGCCATCCAGTGGTGGCCGATGCCTTCTTCGAGTATCCGTCGGTTGATGACGGCAAAATCCTGGTCAAAACGGACTTTCAACGGGTTTCCGGGAAACTCCATGCCGGTCTCCACCGCTTCACCGTACAGGACCGTAAGGCGCATGGTTCCACGTCTGCCCACCAAATTGACCAGGGTGACCGGGCCGGGCCGGGCGGGGAACCGCACACACACCCCCGTTTCAGCCAACCGGACCGGGGCCAGTTGAACGCAGCCGGAAGAACGTGCCAGGGAAAAACCCCCTGAACCGCAGTGGGAAAACAACACCGTTCCAGCTGTTGGGTCGGGATACAGCAAGTCGGTATTGTGAATTGGAGCACCGGTCAGCTCGTACAACAGCTTCATGGCGACCGTGTTGGTGACATCCCCCTCGCACCCGCAGACAACCCCCTCTTCCGCCAGCATCGAATAGGCCAGGCACACTTTCCCCATCAAGGCCGGGTAACATTTCACACACAGCCCGGCCAGGTCGTAATTGTTCACCAGGCGGCGCAGGGCCGACACGTAGCGCAGGGCCTCGACACCCTGCTCGTCCGGAGTGGTGACCGTCCCGATCTCTCTCTTCAGTTCGGTCCACGCCTGTTCCGCCTGAACGGCATCGGATTCCTGCAGGTACCGGTTGAGCTCCGCCTCTGCTAGGTTGACCAGCCGCACCCCGGTCCTGGCCTTCAGTTCCAGTTCGTCATAAGCGATCTCGGTCATCCCCTGGGTCCGCCCTCCCAACGTCCCAATCTTGACCTGCCTCATCCGACGTACCAATGATACGGTCCGGATCACCGTCGCCGCCTCGGTTAGGGTCGATATGTCCTCCGGCTCACCGTACACTGCAGAGTAGGGAAGGTCCAGTTCCTTCAGGACACAGGCAATCTGGTGCACCCCGCACAGGGAACCGGTATCGACCGCTGGAAATGCCCACAAGAGGACATGGCCCGGGCATTCCTCCAACAAATCCAGCAGGTGATGATCCTCGCTCCAAGTCCCGACCGCCACCACCAGGAGGTCAATCGCCGCCTGCCGGAAAAAACGGGCGGCCTCCCCGACAGTCCGTTCATCGGACATGACCAGTTCCGGGGTGACCACCTCACTCGTTATCTCCAGTGAGACTCTGACCCGCTCCACCAGTCCCGGCGTTTCACGAAAACCGACCTCGTATTGCCCGGCCAGCCCTACCAAGCCCACGCAGGGTTTTTGCAATCCATCACCTCCGTCTAACCTTCTCCCGATTCACGTCACTTACCGCACTCCCATGTTCCGTTCGGTGCGTTGGATGATGCGCTGGAGTTCAGCCGCTGTTTCGTCGGGGAGGGAATGGGCACAGCCTCGTTCCAGGATGGCCTGGACGGTGTCAGCCGCCGTGTGGTAGACATTCTTTCGCCCGTCCTTCACCCACCCTTCGTAGTTTGCTCCGCAGGATACAACCAGTTCCTGGTGCTCACCACTGCGCAGGGTGTGCAGGGTGTGGAAAGAAGTGAGATATTCGCCTCGGGGGCCGACTTCCCGCATGACGTCCAGGGCGATGCTGTCTTCGTCCACCTGGATCCCCCGGGCAAACCGCTTGACGATCCGGCAGATCTCGTTGTCAAGCACCAATTGCTCCAGGCTGGCGCTCATCCCGGTGCCGAACATGCCCAGGTTGACGATCATGTCGTTTCCCCCGATTAAGGCCGCCACGGTGGACAGGGTTTTTTCCCAGGCTCCCTGCTGATCCGGCACATGGGCGTCGTTGTCCGGGGCGGTGGTGTGACTGGGCATCGAATAGAAATGGGCCATTTGGGAACCGGCAATCCGCAGGAGAGATGATTCCGGGCGGCCAATCAGGACATTGGCCCTGCGCATTTCATAAGTGGTCCAGGCCGCCCCGTAGATAACCGGGGTACCGGGGTTGACCAACTGCGACAGGACCACCCCGCAGAGCACTTCGGTATTGTGGAGGGTCAGGATGCCGGCCAGGGTATAGGGGGCGGTCACCCCGACGATGGGCTGAGGCAGGAGATCCAGGGGGATACCCTCCCGTGCCACCAGGAGCAGGGCGTCCACCGCTCCCCGCTCCCAGTACAGGGGGCTGGTGGTGGACAATTGGCTGATCAGGCAGGGAGTTACGTTGAGGCTCTCTTTCCCCATGACCGCCTTGCCCATCTCGATGACCGCCCGGTTGACCGGCTCACTTTCCGAGGAAAAAAACACCGGCCTGGTGGAATTCCGGAAAATGGCATCCACGGCATAGAGCAGCGTGGTCTGCGGAGTGACATCCTGAGGCATCAGTGGAACACCCACCATGTCCACCTCGCTCATTTGCTGGGACACCAAGGCGAAGCGCTCCACGTCTCGGACCGTGGAATCCCGCCGTTCCCCCTGCTCGTCGTCCAGCATGAACACCGCGTTGTGGCCGCTGACGCAATATGACCTACCGTCTCCCAGGACAAAGGCCTGGTTTCCTTCCCGGTCATATATGGGAATCTTATCGGGCAGGGTCTGCAGGCAGCGTTCGACCAGGTCGGGCGGAATGGTAATAGCCCCATGGTCGGCCCGAGGTCTTCCGCCGTGACCGATCAGCAGGGTCCGGGCCGGTTCACTGTCGATCAGGACACCCACCTGTTCCAGGAGATCGCAAGACCGCTGGTGGATCAATTCCATTTCATCGCTCGAGAGGACCTCGATCACATTCAGTTTCACCGGAGAATGCTCCTTTTCATCATTGAATTTTCAACTGATTTCCTGCATCACCGAGGCGGCCCGTTCCGCCACTGCCGTTATTTCCCCGTCAGTCGAGTCGATATTGATGCCGAAGGCAGATCCCAGACCCCTGTCTACCACCCCGATGCTGACGTTGATGGAGCGTTCCAGGATGTCGTCTGTCCTGGGAAGCATACCGGCATGGTATTCGATCTCTTTATTGTACTGCGGGCACTCATAGGGACAGGGGAACTGGGTGGCCGTCTGCTTGTTCAGGATCTGTTCCATGTTGTTGTACACGTGCCAGCCGGAATGGGCGATGGTTTTGGTACCCACCTTCTCCCCGAAGGCATCGGCCATCCGCCGGTCCTTAAAAATGATAGTGAGGAGGGTGGCGCACTCCCCTTCTTCGTCGGTGATGGTCCGGAAGCCGATCCCGGGAATGGCGGAAAACGCCTCTTTCAGGGCTTTCTTTTTTTGGCGGAGAGTGGCCAGAATCCGGTCGATTTTGCGGGCCTGGGCTAGGGCCACCGCACCGGTCAGTTCGTTCATACGAAAGTCGAGTCCCACGATGCTTCTTTTCCCGATTTCCACCCCGGTCCGGAGGGGTTTGTGTCCCTGGTCATGGAACCCGAAGGCCCGCTCGTACAGGTCGAAGTCGTCCGTCACAACCACACCCCCGTCTCCGGCCGTGATGGTCTTGAAGATGTTGAGCGAGAAGGCCCCGATATGGCCGATGCTCCCCACTCTCTTTCCCCCGTAGGAAGCCCCGGCGGCCTGGGCGCAGTCTTCAATCACCATGATGTTGCGGGAGCGGGCGATTTCCATGATTTCGTCCATCCTGCAGGGGTTCCCCAACATGTGTACCGCCATGATCGCCTTGGTTTTATCGGTGATTTTCCGCTCGATGTCCCTGGGGTCCAGGGTGAGCGATTCGTCGATCTCCGTGAGAATGGGAATCGCCCGGGCCATGATGATGCTGGATATGGAAGCAATAAAAGTATACCCGGGCACGATCACTTCATCCCCGGGGCCAATCCCCAGGGCGGCCAGGCAGGTCAACAGGGCGCTGGTTCCGCTGTTGACCGCAACAGCATACCGTACCCCAACCAGTTCGGCGAACTCCTTCTCCAGGGTCGCCACTTTCTGCTTGAACCTCGGGTCGTCATCCGAACCATACCGGAACAGGTAGCCGGACTCGATTACCTCCAACAGTTCCTTTTTTTCCTCTTCGCCGATCACGAACGAACCCGGACCACCTGCTCTCTTGATATCACTCATCATCGAACCTCCCTATCTCAATGTAATAATAGATTCTAACTCCTTGATTCGGCTGTTTTCTTTACCCACGATCGAGCGCAAGGCTAAAATGGCCGCTCCCAGCGCCCCGGAGCGCTCATCCAATGGTGAAACCCTGACCGACCAGTCCCGACTCAAGACCGACAGGGAGTGGGTTTTAACCATCCTGTTGATCGGTTCCTGCAGCAAGAGACCCGCGTTGGCCAGGCAACCACCAATCACCAGGTTGGGGATACCGGTCAGGTTCAGCCCCTGGGCCATCACCAGCCCGACCCGTTCTGCTGCTTCGTTAATTGCCTGGTAACAGAGCTTGTCCCCCGCCAGTCCTGCCTGGATAATGGTTTCGATGTTGACAGCCCGGTGCTGGACAATGGAACGGACTCCCTTTTCCAGGGCCCGCTCCACCTGGGAGACGATGGCCGGGCTGGAGGCAAAGGCTTCCAGGCAGCCCCGGTTTCCACATCCGCAGCGGGGACCGTTCCGGTCGATCACAAAGTGGCCGACCTCCCCCTCGATCCCCAGGGTGCCCCGGAACATGGTATTTCGTGTACTACAGCACATCCCAATGCCTTCGTCCAGGTAGAGATACAGATAATCTCCTTCCCCCTTCAGCACCCCCAGCCGGGTTTCGGCAAATGCGGCACACCGGCTTATGTCGTCCAGCCAAACCGGGACCCCGTAACGATCTTCCAACAGGGTCTTCAACGGGAGGTTTTCCATGTCGGAGCGATGGGGCGAAAAAAAAGATATACCGGTCTCACTTTGTACAATTCCACTGGATGCGATACCGATAGCTTTGATGGTATGCACTCGAGCCATTAAGGAATCGATCTGTTCAACCAGAACGTCAAAGACCGGAACCCCAGCCGGTGGAAGACAGTGGACAGTCTCCAGGGAAACTCCACCATAAGAGGCAATCGTACATATCAGCCGGGACCCACCGATCTCGATCCCCAGGGCGGGACCGAACTGAGGGTTCACATCCAACAGGCGGGCTCGCCTCCCACCGGTCGATTTTTCAAAACCGGTTTCTGCGATGTAACCCTGCTGAATCATCTGATCGACATATTTTCCGGCAGTCACCAGGCCCAATCCCGCCTTGTTCGAGAGTTGAGCGGGGGTCAGAGGTCCCGAGTCCCTGATCAGGCCGAGCACCAGTGAGGATTTGATTGAATGGTTTGTTCGTTTTTTCTTTCTGGCCAAGCTGTGTTCCACCTTCCCAGTCAGGTTTAGGAATGCGAAAGGTGCGAGTTATACACAGAACTTTTGATTAAATATGATAATAAGTACCGTCTCAATGGCCATGAAAAGAAAGAATATTTCTAATATTAATAGATTATGGAAGAGAAAGTCAACCAGGCGAATTGAATCATCTAAAATCTTGATGAACTCCTATCGTTGCCTCACTGAAATATCAAAAATAATTCTTTATCATAATTCCCAGAGCATTTTTGAGGGGAGGCCAAGAGAGCCAAGGATAAGTTTGCAGGGAGTCAAGGGGGTCTAGGTTTTGAAAAGCTACTTTTGCTCTTCATCTGTCTACCCTTTCAGCCTTTCACTGATCCTATACGGTAGCTCCGCGTCTTCCGGAATTGGGTCGATGTAGCGTTTTCGAAATTCCGGGTCCTGCATTCGGCAGCGGAGTTTGCGTCGGCGGTATTCGGGATGGGCCAGTAGGGTTGCCCACAGTTCCTGGATCGAAGCTTCCCGGATGTTGCCAAAGGACAGGGGAGTGAAATCACAGGGAGTGAAATCACCCTGGGCAGTGATGTGGGTCTGGAAGTTGGCGGCCAGGCACCCGATAAACCGGGAAAACCCGCGTCCACTGTTGGTCCAGGTCTGGGTGACAGCTCGCAATATACCACGAAAACGCCGGTTGACCGTTTTCATGTCCGCCTGCAGTTGCCGGCGGGCTGCCCGGTCGAGCACCAGGCTACCAAACCCCCGGAGACCTCCGGTTTCGATGGCATCGAACACACTGATCTCCTGGACCTTCCATCCGGCTACAAGTTCGGCCATCCGCAGGAGAAAGTGGTCCCTGACCCGTTCCCGGGTGGCATAGGTGGAAATGCCCACCAGGAGGCCCGCCCGGTGCGCCTCCGCCACACCCCGTTCCACAGCCGCGAAGGCTCCGGATGAGCCACGCAGCCGGTTGTGTTCTTCCGGGTCGGGTGAGTCGAGACTGATCTGCACCCCGTAAGCCCCGGCTTGGTACAAGGCCTCGGCTTTTTCGGGGGAAAGTGCCACCGCATTAGTAAACACCTGGGCAACCCCCCGCTCCCGGGGGACCGAGGCAACAATCTGTTCCAAGTCTTTTCTCAAGAGGGGCTCTCCCCCGGTAAAGGTGATGTTGGTGACTCCCAGGTCCAAACATTCCTGGATAACCCGTTGGATTTCTCCCAGGGTCATGACCGGTCGACCGGTGGGGCGCTTTATGGCACTGCAGTGGCCACAGCGGTACTGGCAGTCCGAGGTGACAGCGATCGTAGCAGCCATTGGGATACGCCTTTTGAACACGATGGTGGAAAGAAACGATTCGAACATCCGCTCGTGGGCCAAGCTTGGAATGGGCGGGAGATACATCGAATAGACATTTCCACCGTCCCGCACCCCCAGGGTACCGAGAGACGAGTGAAAGGAAAAATACCGGTTGATGATGAAGCGTAACCACCAGGAGGATGTCCCGGTGATCCTGGTCCACAGCCGGTCCCCACGGGTCTCGACCTCGATCTCGAGGCCGGCGAGTTCGGGAATGCGGGTAAACCGATAGACATGG
>PWXL01000053.1 GCA_003561145.1 Candidatus Atribacteria bacterium | reverse complement strand
GCGGCCCTTGATGTTGTCGCGTCCATCGCCCCACTTGCCGACATGGTGTACCAGGTCGGAGGAGAAAGGGTATCAGTACATCAACTCGTACCCAGCGGTTTAAGTCCCCACAGCTACGAGCCACTTCCCTCTGATATGGTACGTTTGAACCAAGCAGACGCTTTTTTCGTTATTGGTCTTGGTCTTGAGTTCTTTATTGACCGCCTGGTTGATGATATAGAGACACATACCCCGGTTTTTCCCGTTCACCAGGGTATTGAAATTATTGATGATGATCATCACCACAATCATCATCACGATGATCATCTTCAAGATGAGTACCATCATGGTGAGCATGGCCATCATCATGAGCAGGGTAACCCCCATATCTGGTTGTCATTGAGAAATGCCCAGATCATGGTAGAGCAGATTGCCGGGATATTGAGTGAGCTCGACCCGGAGGGGTCTGCTACCTATTTTGCAAACTCTGAAACCTACCGCCGAAAATTGGCTGAACTCGATCAATGGTTTACCGAAGAAAGCGAATACTTCACCTCACGGGAATTTGTCGCTTCACACGCTGCCTGGCCATACCTGGCCCGTGACTACCAACTGTTTCAAGCCGGAAGCATCGAACAGTTTCCCGGCCGCGAGCCAACCCCCAGGGAAATACAACAATTGATCGACTCTATCCGCCACATTGGGATACGGGTTGTATTTGCCGAACCTCAGCTGAGCCGGAAGGCAGCAGAGGTATTAGCCGAAGAAGCGGGTGTGCAATTAGCCATGCTTGATCCACTGGGGGATTTTCCCGCGGTGCCGTACCTTGAAATAATGCGGAACAATCTCGAAAACATCGCAGAGGTACTGAGGTGAATACCGCTATACTCCCCCGCACTTTGATTGAGATGGATAAAGTGTATTTTTCCTATGGTCATTTAGACGTTTTGGAAAATGTCACATTGACGGTTAACCAAGGTGATTTTCTTGCATTGATTGGCCCAAACGGGTCGGGAAAAACGACACTGATTAAAATCATTCTCGGCTTGCTTTTTCCACAACAAGGAACGGTATTGGTTTTTGGGAAAAAACCTTCTCAGCTCAATTCTTTACGCTCCCGGATCGGGTATGTCCCTCAGAACAATACCATTGACTTTCATTTCCCGATCAATGTGTATGATTTTGTCATGACCGGCCGCTATCCTCTTATCGGCCCGGGGAGACGGCCAGGTCGCAAAGACAAAGAAGCTGCTCACAACGCCCTTGAACAAGTAAACATAGAACCGTTAGGAAGCATGCAGATAGGAAAAATATCGGGCGGCCAAAGACAAAAGATGCTTATTGCCCGGGCATTAGTGAACGATCCTTCCATTCTGATTCTCGATGAACCTACCACAGCGGTGGATGTACAATCCAGCGAAAATTTTTATGAACTTCTCATGAAACTCAGATCGCGGGGAATAACTATCCTCATGGTATCCCATGATGTCGGTGTGGTTGCTCAATATGCTGACCGAATTGCATGCATCAACAAGCAGGTTATTATTCATGGTCGACCGGAGGAGATTGTTTCCGCTGGAAATCTTGAAAAAATGTACGGTAGAGAAGCAGCGTTTTTCCATCACGGTGTCGTTCCGCATATCGTCGTAAGCAGGGATCATGCTCATGACGCCTTTTCCCAGGGAAACAAGCAGGACTAACTGTTACCATGGAAATATTACAGTATGCTTTCATGCAAAGGGCCCTACTCGCCGGGGTTATTACAGGAGCAATATGTTCTGTCATCGGTGTGTATATCGTATTAAAGCGACTTTCATTCATGGGAGCCGGTATCTCTCATTCTGCTTTCGGTGGCGTAACACTTGGATATATTTTAGGTGTGGATCCGATCATTACAGCCGTTCTTTTTTGTGTATTCAGCGCTTTGGGGATCTCCATGATCTCGAGAAAAAAAATTGTTCAGGAAGATGCGGCTATTGGAATATTTTACTCGGCATCAATGGGCTTTGGTGTTTTTCTCATCGGTTTCCTGCGGGGGTACAATGTAGATTTTTTTGGGTATCTCTTCGGCAATATTCTTTCGGTTACCACAAAAGATCTATTGTATATGAGCATAGTTCTGGGTATCGTCATCTTTTTTATCTTTTATTACTATAAAGAATTCCTCTGCCTGGTTCTCGATGATGAAAGTTCCGCGGTAGCCGGAATGCCCGTGGTGTTTCTGAATCACCTCCTCATTGGACTTGCGGCATTGACTATCGTTGTTTCATTACGGGTGGTAGGAATTATTCTGGTCTCTGCTTTGATCGTTATCCCCGCAGCCGCTGCCCGGTATGTAACAGAAAATTTCAAAACCCTTTTGGGTCTTTCCACGCTTATTGGTGTTTCCTCATGTTTGATCGGTCTTTTACTGTCTTACTTTCTGGATACACCCTCCGGTGCGACAATAGTCTTAACAGCCACGGGAATATTCGGTATCTCATGGCTGCTGGGTAAAAAGAGCTGAATTCAGAGCTTTTTTTTCATTTCCGCGGTCATAATAATCGCTTCTGCGACCTCTTTCATATTTTTTTGCTTGTTCATGCTGTATCGCTGTATTCGCTTATACGCTTCTTCTTCATTGATACCGAATTCTTCCATGAGCAGCCCCTTGGCTCGTTCAATTTTTTTCCGAGCTTCCAACTCATTCTTCACAGCTTCGCTTTCTGCAAGTAAACGGTATTTTTCTATGACCACAGCAGCTTGATTGGCTATCGTTGTTAATATTTTCACTTCTTCACCTGAAAACTTCTTGAGTGTAGAGGTATACAGATTTAATACTCCGAGGGTCTTCCCTTTGACCAATAGAGGCAGGCTGATGAGAGAACACAGATTTTCCTTTTCGGCTATTTCCTTGTTGTAATACCTGGGATCATCCTTCACATCCTCCACAACGATAGGTTTTCCTTCCAAGGCTACGCGGCCGGCGATTCCCTCTCCCAACTTGAGGTGTGGTTTCCTGTTATATGTTTCGCTCACCGATTGTGTGGCCTTGATTTCCAATACCTTTCGTTTTTCATCCAACAGCATCAAAGAACATATGTTCGATTTCATGACTTGAGCCGTTATGGTAACGATAAGACGAAGAACATCTTCGAAATACATGTCGGATATCACCAATTCACTTATCTGTGAAAGTGCTTCGATTTTATCCTTCATTCATAACCTCCCCTTTTGCTTCCACATGTGATTTATTATAATGAATTCAAATGGATTGAAAATACCAACGGGGACGGTTTGGACCTCACACAGTATACATTACCGTAACTTCCCAGTAACAGCCGTTTTCAAAAAAAGGAGGCACACAATGGGTAAACTGTTCGGCACCTTTGGAATCCGGAGAATAGCTAATGAGGAATTTACCCCGGAAATGGTTACCCGCCTGGCACTCAGCTTTGGGACATTCATTGAGGGGAGGACAGTAGTGGTCGGCCGCGATCCCAGAAAAAGCAGTGAAATGCTGTACCATGCTGTAATCGCCGGCCTTATGTCCTGCGGATGCAGGGTGATCGAACTGGGGGTTACCGCTACACCCACTCTGCAATGGGCCTGCCGGCAATGGAGTCATTGGGGTGCAATGATTACCGCCAGCCACAATCCCCCCGAATGGAACGGGCTCAAACTCATGGAAAAAAGCGGCAAAGGATTGGACCCGGAACAGGAGACCGTTGTGGAAGAGATATACTTTAAGGAAAACTTCAGGAGGGTTCCCTGGTCCTCTATACCTCAAGAAACGGTGAAAAGGCCGGTCAACCATGATTATGTGCGAGCCATTATCTCGAAAGTCAATGCGGAAGCAATCCGCAACTCTGCCTTCCGGGTGGTTATAGACTGTGCAAACGGTTCTCCCGCCCTCATTACTCCCCTGCTTCTCAGTGAACTGGGATGCCGGGTAGTGAGCATAAACTCTCATCCCGATGGCCGTTTTCCGGGAAGAAATCCTGAACCAACTCCCCAAAACCTTACGGATCTCTCAACCATGATGCGCCACGGTGATTTTGACGTGGGATTCGCACAGGATGGTGACGGTGACAGACTGATTGTAGTCCGTGACGAGGGAGTATTTATATCAGGTGACTACAGTGTGAGTCTCGTTGCCGATACCCTGGCCAAGAGAATGGGCCCCGGTCCTATCGTAACAACGGTAGCAACGACCCACCTTCTCAAGGAAATCGCCCACAAAACCGGACGCCGCTTCATCGCTACGGCTGTGGGAGACCGCTTGGTCGCCAAGGCACTCCAAGAGAGTGAGGGAATTTTCGGGTGTGAAGAAAATGGAGGCATGATCTTTCCGGATTTCGTGTGGGGAAGAGACGGGGCCATTGCAGCAGCGTGGATTCTCGATATTATGGCAACTACCGGGAAACCCCTCAAAGAAATCCTGGCGGAACTGCCCACCTATTACCAGGTAAAGAAAAAAGTCTTTGTGGATCCAGGAAAAAAGGAGAAAATCATCCGGAAAATTGACGCTGTAACTGCAACTTATCCTGATCGTATCACGCTGGATGGATACAAGGTGGTCTTTCATGATGATTCCTGGATACTGGTTCGTCCTTCCGGTACCGAGCCATTATTCCGGGTTTTTTCAGAATCACGAAACCAGAGCCAGGCAGAGCAACTGGTGGAAGAATACTTAGAAATTATTCACGGCGTATAAGCGCCTGGAGGATGCTTTCTTCTCAGTGCCATTCATTGTGCGGGAATACAACAATACGTTTATAAATGGTATGCTCGCTTTGGGCCAGAAGAAAACTGACGAGACCCGCTATTTCTTCCGGACGCATTACCTGATTCAAATCACCATGATATACCGTATCTCCCTCACGCCAGAGAGGGGTATCTACGGCTCCGGGGCATATGGTGGTTACCAGTATCCCGTATGGTTTCACCTCTTGGGCCAAGGCATCCGCCATGCCTACCATTCCATGCTTCGCGGCACCGTAGGCTGTTTCTTTGGGGATGCCTCTCACTCCTGAAACCGAAGCAATATTTATTATGCGTCCTTTCCTGCGAGAAATGAAATACGGGAGTATCAATCGGGTGCAAAAAAGACTTCCCTTGAGGTTAATATCAATGATTGTATTGATGGTTGATATATCCTGATCCCAAAAATGAATCCCCTGGTATATACCGGCGTTGTTTATCAACACCTGAATAGGGCCCAGGTCTTTTTCTATATGTTGAAAAATTTCCTCAATTTTTCGAGGGTCAGTCACATCAGCCTGGAAGGGAATGATATTCGTTCCGCCCTTTACCGTAAGCTGTTTCAGTTCTTTTGTTCCCCTCGCTATGGCACACACCCGGTATCCTTCGCTGGAAAGCCTGAGAGAAATTGCTTCACCAATACCCTTACTGGCCCCTGTAATGACCACATTTTTCATGTTCATATCTTCACTCTCCTTTGTACAAGGTCTCTTGCTTTGACCAATCGGTTGATATTGTAATATCTGCTTCCACCGGTACGGTGCGGATATATCTCCGTCCCGCTTTCACCATGATATTTTTCAGGAGAGCGGCCACTTCCGGTGCGTTTCCCCGCCTTGCCTCCAATACAATCTCATCATGAACCGTGGCTACCGGCCAGGCCTGTGTACCCTCCAAAGCTTCCGGAAGCAGGCTCATTGCCTCTTTTATGATATCAGCCGCTGTTCCCTGGATCGGGGTATTGCACAATTCAGTAAAGCGAGGTATACCTTCCCAGAGCCTTCTCCTGCCCCCCAGGGTACGGATTTCACGCGGCATTTGACGACGAAGCTTTTCCTGCCAGCGGTGAACCGCTGGATAAGCTTCAAAAAACCGCTTGTGGAATATATGGGCTTCGCTCGTACTCATTTCCACGCCAAAAGCACTTTGGGCATACGATTGTAATGATCGTTCCCCCATGGCGTATATAAGGCCGAAATTGACCGCTTTTGCTCTATTTCGCTCTTCCCGTGTTACTTCTTCCAGGTTTTTATTCAGTATGAGAGAGGCGGTAAGCTGATGGAGATCCCCGCCTTTCTGAAACGATTCTATCATGCGCACATCTTGCGTTATTTCCGCTAATATTCGTAACTCGATTTGGGAATAGTCTCCGATAATGAGACACCATTCCCCGGAAACTGCAAAACAGGAGCGAAAGGCTGGATTCCGGGGTATTTGTTGAAGGTTGGGATTACGGCAGGAAAGCCTGCCGGTGGCGGTACCGATTTGTTTATATTGCGGATGAAGCCTCCCTGTTCGGGGATGAATATACCTGAGAAGGCTGCGAGTAAATGCCTGGTATTGTTTGGCAGAACGCCGGTATTCGAGAAGAGCCGCCACAATAGGGTAACTGCCGGCCAAAGGATAGAGTTCCCTACGCGAGGTGCCTTTCAAGGGCAGGCCCATGCGCCGCAAAACAGCCAATACCTGAGGATGACTGTCGATATTTACACGGGCCGGGTCTTGTTCATCGTGTGCCGGGAAAACCTGTCCTATGGCAGCACGCAATACCTTCTCCGCAGACAGCTTGTTCCTCTCTACCTCCAATGATAATTTTTCCCAACGGTCAAGGTCAAGCGGCATGCCTCGCCTCTCCATGGCTACCAGGGCACCCAGGCAAAGATGTTCCAATCGTGTAGTGGATACAAGTTCGTTCCGTTCAAGTTCCCGCCGGATCCGCTGCCACAGGGGAAGGAGCACCGCTGCGTCCTGCGCGGCATAAGAAATCTGTTGCTCCTCAAGACCTCCATTCCAGTCACTTTTCTGCAGGCCTTTATCGATATCCCGACCCAGCCATTCCTGAGTGGTTTCTGCAAGAGAAAATCCTTTTCCTCTCCTCCCCGAATCAAGTATCTGCGCGGCAAGCATCGTGTCGCAGTAAGGAGGAGAAGAAGCCACACCCAAACTCTCTAAAAAATGCAAATCAAACTTGGCATGGTGAAATATTTTCAGCACGGGCTTGCGGAGGAACTCACTCAATGCGCTCTTTCCACGCCGGGTAAGGGTATAACAATCAATCACCAGCACCGGTTCACCTTGAACTGCGAGTTGCAAAAGGCGAACGCGGTCATTGATGTAATCAAGTCCGGTGGTTTCGGTATCAACGCCTACTTCCGGCTTTTCCCTCCAACGCTCAAGGATTGATTGAATGGATCCATCTTCTTCCACATAATGATAGTCTTTACCCATCGCTTCGGTACCAACTTCAGTTTCTCTCTCCATATTCAAGAAGAAAGGGGTTATTTTTCCGTTCATGGCCCATGGTAGATTCTTCTCCATGACCGCTCAAAAGCCTGGTATTGTCGGAAAAGAGGCGGTTCATCTTTTCCAGTGATTCTACCAGGTCGGAAAAGGAACCGCCCGGAAGGTCTGTCCTTCCCACCGAGGATGCAAACAACGTGTCTCCGGCCAAAAGAACTTCTTCCTCGGGGAGAAAAAGACACATGCTTCCCGGCGTGTGGCCGGGTGTAAGATACATCCGGATCATTTTTCCATCGAATTCCATTTCTTCCTCATTTACCCGTATCAGGCGCTCGGGGTCAGGTGATATAAAGGGGCGACCAATTTCAGTTGAAAGATTCAGGGTCGCATCGGTAAGATACTGCAGATCTCTCTCGTGCACAACGAGCGAGGCAGTCGGAAACTGTTCCTTACAATATGCATTTCCACCAATGTGATCTATGTGACCATGGGTGTTTATGATATACCTGACGGTGAGTCCGTGAGAATGGACCGATTCGTATACCTGCGGGCATGGAATGGGAGGATCCACTATCATTGCTTCTGTGCCCCTCCACAGTAAATAACAATTCGTTTGAAAGTCTCCCATGATATAGCGTTCTTTCCCTCTCGTCTGCATTACACTTTCCCCCTTTCCCGCCTGCTGTCCAATATTATGGTCACCGGACCATGATTGAGGATTTCCACATCCATCATGGCACGGAATACACCGGTCTTTACCGTAACCTCTTCTCCCCGTAACCTCTCAACCAAAGCGTTGTATTGAGCTTCAGCAAGCTCGGGTGGAGCTGCTTCAGTGTAACTGGGCCGTAATCCGCGTGAACAATCGCCATAAAGGGTGAATTGAGAAACCAATAATACAGAGCCGCCCACATCCCGTAAGCTCTTGTTCATTTTCCCCTCCTTGTCCTCGAATATACGCAAGTTGGGGATTTTGCGTACCATGTACTCTATATCTGTTTCAGTATCTGTACGGCTCACCCCAAGCAGGACGCATAATCCATTCCCTACTGCACCAACCTGCTTCCCGTCCACATGAACCCTTGCATGACGTACTCTTTGCACCACTGCTCTCATTTCAGCACGAACACCCCGCTTCGCCTTATTGTGCGCACATGGGATATTCTCTTCACTTCGCCCTGCAAATCTTCGAGCTCTGTACGATTGCGCACCTCGACCGTGAGATATATGCGTGCATCGCTTCCAGTAGTGTGTGCATGAATGGAACGAATCGCCAACTGTCTGTTGGCCACTGCATTTGTTATGTCAGCTAAAAGCTTTGGCCGGTCAAGAGCTTCGACAACCACTCCAGCCTGATAGGTGAAGTCTTTGTGCTCTTCCCACCCCGCTTCAATCAAACGGCTCCCCTGCCTGGAAAGACGTGCCAGGTTTGCACAATCTGCCCTGTGTACGGTGATCCCCTTTCCCATGGTTATAAATCCTACGATTCTGTCTCCTGCAACCGGTAGGCAGCAGCGGGCCAATTTAACCGCTAAACCTGATGAGCCCTGGATAACCACCGCATCTTCCGGATGCTTTGAAATGCGATGAGCAGTAACTTTTTTCTTCTTTTGGAAACGCTTGCGGATTGAATATGGAATAATTTTATTGACTACCTGCCTGGGAGTTAAACGTCCTTCTCCGATCGCCACAAAGAGATCCTCGGGAACCTTGAAATGGTTCTCATCCATGTACTTTTGCAGATTTTTGTTCACAGTTTCCTGCTCAGCGGGTTCCAGGGAATATTTTTCCAGTTCCCGTTCTATTGCCGCTCTGCCTTTGTCCAGGTGGAGACCGCGGTTTTTCTTCCTTAAAAAGGCCCGGATCTTGTTACGTGCACCTGGAGTTTGAGCAATACGAAGCCAATCGACACTGGGCCCCGATGATGAGCGGGACGTGATAATTTCCACGATATCACCGCTCTTTAAGCGGTAATCGAGGGGAACTATTTGCTTGTTTACTCTCGCTCCGATGCAAGTATTCCCGACTTCAGTATGGATAAGGTAGGCGAAATCGATGGGAGTCGCTTCCTTGGGGAGTTTTTTGAGATCTCCTTTGGGTGTGAACACATACACTTCATCGTCAAAAAGGCTTATTTTCAAACTTTCCATAAATTCCCTGGTGTTGCGTAAATCCTGCTGCCATTCCAAGATCTGGCGCAACCAGGCCATTCTTTCTGTGAGGGCATCTCCACTTTCACCGGACTTACCCTCTTTATATCTCCAGTGAGCGGCGATACCGTGTTCAGCCACATGGTGCATATCCCAAGTTCGAATCTGTATCTCCATGGGATTTCCAGCCGGTCCAATAACAGTCGTATGCAAGGACTGGTACATATTAGACTTTGGCACCGCAATATAGTCTTTTAAGCGTTCAATGACCGGAACCCACAATGAATGAACAATGCCGAGTACAGCGTAACAGTCTTCGATGGTATTGGTGACCACCCGCAGGGCGATAAGATCATGGAGGTCTTCCAGGCTTATTTTCTGCCGGTTGATCTTGAGGTATATGCTGTAGATATTCTTGAAACGGCTCTGTATCTCAACGTGCACACCGGCCTTATGAAGTCTCGTGGAGAGCATGTTTTGGGCTTGCCCAATTTGTTGTTCCCGGTTGTTCCGGATCTTTTCGATTCCGCGCTGAATGGCACAAAATGTTTCAGGGTCCATGAAAAAAAGACTCAGGTTTTCCAGCTCGTTTTGGATGCGTCCTATACCAAGCCGCCGTGCAATAGGCGCAAATATATCCAAGGTTTCACGGGCGATAGACTCTTTTTTGTCCCTGTACTGAAATTTCAGGGTTCGCATATTGTGCAAGCGGTCAGCCAGCTTGATGATTATAACGCGCACATCTTCCGCTATGGAAATGAACATGCGGCGGTAGTTTTCAAGCTGTGCCGCTTCCTTGCGGTGCACACTGAAACCCACAGAAAGCTTTGTCACGCCCTGCACAAGCGAAGCTATCTCAACTCCAAATTCACGTTCGATTTCTTCTCCTGTGGCATATGTATCTTCCAGTACATCATGAAGAAGAGCAGCGGTTATGGTGCTGTCATCCATTCTCAACTCGGCGGTAATGGAAGCTACTTCCAGGGGATGAATAATAAAGGGTTCTCCGGAAAGCCTGCTTTGCCCCTGGTGTGCGTGCAGCGAAAAATAATATGCTTTTTCGATCAATTTCCGTTCAAAGTGTATATTATATTGTTCTATTTTTTCAAAAAGACTTGCAAGGTAATCCTGTACGACTTTAATCGCTGTACACCTCTCAATTTAAAACTGTATCAGAGAATGAACCGGGTAAGATGGTATTTTTGATCTTCCCCGTAAAAATTCCAACTCGACGATATAACCAATTCCAGCAATTTCTCCCCCCAATTTTTCCACCAGTTCGATAACGGCAGCAGTTGTTCCCCCCGTCGCCAACAAGTCATCAATAATGACTATTTTTTCCCCCTCCTGTATGGCATCAACATGAATATCCAGAGTAGCGTACCCATATTCGAGCTCATACGTACTGGAAATGGTTTTAGCGGGAAGTTTCCCCTGTTTTCTTACCGGCACAAAACCACACCCTAATATGTAGGCCACGGGAGCACCAATAATGTAGCCTCTCGCTTCGATACCTACTATCGCATCAGGCCGGCACTCACGGAAAAGAGCGGTCAATGAATCTATAGCATATCGGTAAGCTTCTTTGTCTTTCAGCAATGGGGTAATATCCTTAAACTGAATGCCCGGCTTCGGAAAGTCTGGGATGTTCCTGATATAGCGATCAAGATCCATGGCTTTCAGTCCTTTCATTTTTTGATTCTCCAGTCACGAACATTGAGACAGGGGTAATTATTATAGCCGTCACGGTATACTTCAAATGCTAAATCAACCAGAGAACTGGATGTTATTTCAGATGCTTTTTCTGAGCCGGAAAATATGATTGCTTCCTGGAAGTCCTTTTTTTGACGTGATAAAATCTTCAAATGCTGATTCCTTTTTCCCCAAGTCCAGCTTTTTACCAGTGTGACATTGAGTGCGGCAAAGAGGGGATTTTGATTCTGTTCTCCAAAAGGCTTCATCCTGTCCAACCATTGAAGCAAATGGCAGTTGATATCAGAAAGATCCACCTGTGCGTCAACCACCAGGCCCCGGACTTGCCGAAGAGAACTAATATCATCTCCAAATCGTTCATTTAAGAATAAACGCAGGGGGTCAACATTTTCCTTTTTCAGCTTCAGGCCGGCTGCCATTTTATGTCCTCCAAACTGGAGCAGGAAACCGGAGGCTTCGTTCAAGGCATTCGCGAGATGAAAGCCCGGGATGCTCCGTGATGATCCCACAACCACCGATCCATTTTCTCCCAGGACCATGACCGGACGGTACAGGAGTTCGCTCATGCGGGAAGCTACGATACCCAGTACCCCGATACTCCATCCGCTGCCGGACAAGACAACAAATTCGTCCTCTAAAAATACGCTGTTACTCGAGAGAGCACTGACATCACGCAAGACCCTTTCGCCTTCACGTCTTCGTTTTTCGTTCAAAGAGTTCAGCTGCTGTGCTTTTTCCAGAGCCAGCGCGTAATCCTCACACAATAAAAGGTCAAGAGCAACGGAGGGATCGTCAACCCTGCCTGCAGCATTGAGGCGGGGAGCCAGTATAAAACCCACCTCCTCTGAACCCAGGTTTCTCCCCTTCAAACCGGCGGCTTCGATCATTGCTCCCAAGGCCGGCCCCGGGTCATAATTTAATTTCTTCAGTCCATACTTTACAATAACCCTGTTTTCCCCCAAAAGGGGAACCATGTCACCGACAGTTCCCACACATGCCAAACCCAGGTATTCCTCCACTGGCTGCATGGGCAATCCACGGTATTCGGCATATGCCTGAGCGAGAGCCAGTGCTACTCCCACACCCGAAAGAGGTATGCATACCTTACTGGAAATGTGGTCACACGTACACACAATAACATCCGCTTCGGGTATTTTTCCTGTTTCAGGTAGATGGTGATCGGTGACTATAACACGGATTCCCTTCCTTTTGAGGAAGGAAACACCGGAATGGTCCTTGATGCCGCAATCAACGGTAATAACAAGGGCGGGGTTCCGTTCCACAAGAGAGTGAGCAACGTGGGCTGATAAACCATACCCGTCCCGAAAGCGATTCGGTATAACGGGCTCGACTTGCGAGTGAAATGTACGTAAAAATTTCGTAAGAAGCGCACAAGCGGTGAGGCCGTCAGCGTCATAGTCACCGAAAACAAGAATGCGACCTCCTCGGCGTACGACCTGGTCCAGCAATGTAACCGCAGAGGAAAGATGTGGCAATTCACGCAACGTTTGAAGAAAAGAAAGACCCGGATCAAAATATTGCGCAGCTTCTTGGGGGGTGAAACCCCCCCGATTCATCAGCGTACGGGCAATGGGAAAGGGAAGAGAAAGACCAGCGGAGAGTTGTTTCAGGCAATTTCTTTCTATCTTCCTGATCTGCCACCGTCTCTGATGCACCCTCCCCTACCTCCTGAGGGGCTTTCTTTTCTCCCAATCGACTAAAAGAGCACCGGTTATGAATATTGTGGAGTAGGTTCCGACCAGCAAACCAATAAACATGGTAAGGGAAAAATCCTGCAACATCCTGCCACCAAAGAAAAGCAGGGCCAACACCGGCAGAAGCGTGGTCAGCGTCGTGTTCACCGTGCGCGAAAATGTCTCGTTCAGGCTCTTGTTCAGAAGATCGACAATCGAGCTGCGCCTGTGAAGAGAAAAATTTTCCCGTACCCGGTCCATGATCACAATGGAATCGTTGATGGAATACCCGAGAATAGTCAACACCGCAGCCAAAACGGGAATAGAGAATTCTCGCTGCATGAGAGCCAAAATGCCCAATACCACCAGTCCATCGTGCGTAAGAGCAAGAATGGATGTGACCGCAGGACGGAATTCGAAGCGCAGGCTCACGTAAACAAGGATCCCTCCCACCGCAAGCAAAAGCGCAACAACCCCCATACGCCGAAGGTCCGCCCCAATGGCCGGGCCCACTTCTTCAATCCGTACAACGTTCACCGGTCCGAAATTCTCTTCAAGCAATGATCTCATGGCAACCCGTTCTTCTTCGGGAAGCAGCGAGGTGCGGACAACCACTTCGTCTTCAGCGAAGCTTTGAATGATACTCTCGCCGAGTCCTACTTGAGCCAAAGAGGCACGTATTTCATCCACTGTAACGGGCTGTTGAAAACTGTATTGCAACAGGAGCCCCCCCGCAAAATCCACTCCGTAATTAAGACCCAACCCCAGCATACTCCCCAAAGCAATCACAACCAGTACAAAAGACAAAGGGTAGGCGAACTTGCGGTATCCCATAAAGTTGATGTTCGTTTTTTTCACAAGTTCCATAATCCGTTCTCCCTCGTTCCTAAATCTTCAACCGCACACGGTCGGAAAAGATATCTATCAAAATACGGGTTACCCAGAACCCGGTGAACATACTGCACAGAATCCCTAAACTCAGGGTAACACCAAACCCGCGAATCGGTCCCGAGCCCAGGGAAAACAAGAGTACCGCCGCAATGAGGGTTGTGATATTTGAATCCACGATGGTTCTGAAAGCTTTCAGGAACCCGGCCTCTATAGCAGCCCGCCATGTCTTTCCTGCACGGTTTTCCTCCTTGATCCTTTCAAAGATCAAGATGTTCGCATCCACCGCCATTCCGATGGTGAGAATAAACCCGGCGATACCCGGTAATGTCAAGGTCGCGCCTAAACCAACAAAGAGGGCGAGGAAAAACAACCCATAGCAGACGAGGGCTATATTGGCTATAACCCCGAAGGATCCGTAATAAATGAACATGAAAACAAGAACCAATATTATTCCGATGACAATCGCCAGCACACCGGCATTCACTGAATCTCTTCCCAGGGTGGGGTCAACCGTACGATTTTCCATCAGTTCGAGCGGCACAGGCAAGGCACCGGCCCGGAGTAAAAGAGCGAGATTTTGCGCCTCCTGGAGGGTAAACCGCCCTGTAATCTGGGCTTCCCCCCGTGTAATGGGCTCCTGCACCACTGGATTGGAGATCATTTCACCATCCAGGTAGATTCCCAGGGGCCTGCCTACATTGGCCGTGGTCGCTGCAGCAAACAAGCTTGCGCCTTCAGCATCAAAATTGATCGCAATGGAAGGGCGGCCGAAACTGTCGAACTGCACCTGGGCATTGCGCAGGTGCGCACCCGTGAGGAGGGTTTCCTCATCTTCGTCCTTAAATTCCAAAAGGGCGGTTTGACCGATGATTTCCACAGCCCTCTCCGGATCGGTTATTCCCGGAAGTTGTACTAATATCCTGCGGTCTCCTTGCCTGGCAATTATCGGCTCTGAGACACCCAGTTGATCCACGCGGTTGCGGATGACCTCCACAGCCCGGCGGACCGCGTCATCATCAACAGGTGCCTCCGGAGCATCGACGGCTTCCATGACGATGTGCGTCCCGCCCATCAAATCCAAGCCGAGGTTGATCTTTTCACCCAAGGGAAATATGACTACCAGTGCAATGACCACCAGCGCCAGAGTAACAAGGAGCCGCCACGGCAAATGCCTCCTCCTCAAGTTGCTCTTCCTCCTTTACCTCAAAGAATGATATTTCACGCGTACCATTTATTTTCTACTCGAAACAGCGGACTTGGAGAATTCCATCTGCACGTCTTTTGCCACTTCCACGGTGATGGTTTCCTCACCAACTTTGAGAACTCTTCCATGAATGCCTCCAGCCGTCACGACTGTGTCTCCAACCTTCAAGCTTCCCCATAATTCCCTCTGGGCCTTCTGGCGCTGTTGCTGCGGCCGAATGAGCAGAAAATAGAAAATTATGATAATAAATATCAAGGGGAGAAGCTGGGTAAAAGCACCCGGTGCTGCGGGTGCATCTTGTTGCGCATGCGCAAGAGATACAAAGAAATTGGACAAAAAGAAATTCATGGTCATTCACTCCTTTCACGTGGTTTACGGTGATGATTGGTTATCCCAGCGGGCCAAGAATTCTTTGCTGAACTCGTAAAATGAACCCATGTGTATGGCTTTCCTGATTTTTTCCATTAACTCTAACATAAAATATATATTATGTATAGTAGCGAGTTCCGCTCCCAATATTTCTCCAGCTTTGAAAAGGTGACGCAGATAGGCGCGGGAAAAATTTCTGCACGTGTAACAGGAGCATTCCGGATCAAGGGGGGAAAGGTCATAGGTAAACTCTTTCCGCCTGATATTCAAGCGCCCTCGATGCGTCAACAATGAAGCGTTGCGGGCGTTTCGAGTGGGCATGACACAGTCGAACATGTCCACTCCTCGACCCACTGCCTCCAGAACACAATCGGGTGTACCCACTCCCATAAGGTAGCGGGGTCTTTCAGGGGGGAGAAACGGCACAGCTGCTTCAATCATATCGTACATCATGGGCTTGGGTTCCCCCACACTCAAGCCCCCCAGTGCATATCCATCAAACTCCATCTCCGCAAGACGTTGAGCTGATTCAGAACGAAGTTCTTTTTGCATTCCTCCCTGTACAATACTGAACAGCATTTGTCTTCCTTCAGGTGTGAACACTTCCCGGCATTCCCTTGCCCATCGCAATGACCTCTCAGAAGCTATTCTTTCCTGGAAGGGACTGGCCGGATAGCCGACGCACTGGTCAAGAACCATAATTATATCCGCTCCCAGGTTTTGCTGCATACGCACCGAACTCTCAGGTGTAAAAAAATGATATGAGCCGTCTATGTGGGAGCGAAACTCGACTCCCTCGTCACTGATGCGAGTGAGACCCGCCAGGCTGAATACCTGATACCCCCCCGAATCAGTAAGCAAAGCGCGGTCCCACGAAGCAAATCTATGCAGGCCGCCTGCTTTTTGTATCACGTGCACTCCTGGGCGCAGATGAAGGTGGTAGGAATTACACAGAAAAATCATTACACCGAGTTCTTGCAACCTATCCGGCGGACAGGCCTTTACTGTGGCCTGGGTTCCCACCGGCATAAACACAGGGGTTTCTATCACGCCGTGCTCGGTATGCAACCGTCCGAGGCGGGCCATGCGTTCGCTTTTCATATGCGTTTCAAGAAGTTCGAAACGTTGCACCGGTGGACCTCCTATGGGGTCGATCAGGTGATAAACATTGCATCACCAAAACTGTAAAAGCGGTACTTCCGCTCCACCGCTTCCCTGTAAGCGTGCTGCATGAATCGTGTACCACCGAAAGCGCACACCAAGATAAACAGGGTAGACCGGGGGAGATGAAAATTGGTTACCATGGCATCGATTGCCTGAAAACGGAATCCCGGCGTGATAAAAAGATCTGTTTCACCCTCACAGGGAACCAGCTTGCCATATTGTTGCCAAATCGATTCCAGAACACGAACAACTGTGGTTCCAACCGCTATCACACGACCTCCTTTTTCCCGGGCACGGGTGATTTTTTCTGCCTGTTCAACTGAGAGATTATATTTTTCTGCATGCATCCGATGATCCTCCACACATCCGGTCTTCACCGGCAAAAAAGTACCCGGCCCGACATGGAGGGTAACCGTCGCTGTTTCATTCCCATTTTCCTGGACCTTGCCAAGAAGTTCTTCGGTGAAATGCAAACCCGCCGTAGGAGCGGCCACAGAACCATTGTGCCTGGCGTACACTGTCTGGTAATCCTCCATCGGTATATCAGTCTTTCTGAGATAGGGTGGTGTTGGAGTCTTTCCCGCAATCGTAAATACCTCTTCTTCCTTTTCAAGGGGGAAAAGAGGGCGAACCAACCAGCAGTCATCCCGCCGTTCAATAACCTCCCACTGTATCTCTTCATTTTCCCGCGCACACAGGCATTGGCCTGCGCGCACTTTGCGGGACGGTTTCAGCAATACTTCCCAAAGTTCGTTTTCGCGCTGCACATATAACATCTCCACCAACCCGCCGGTTTTTTTCTTGCGGGTAAAAAAGCGGGCAGGGAGTACTCTCGTGTCATTCAGCACAAGCGTATCCCCCGGTCGAAGAAGCACAGGTAACTCGAAAAAACGCAGATGGTCCAGTTGCGAGCGCTTCCTGTTCACCACAAGTAACCGAGAACGATCCCGTGGGATACAGGGCCGCTGAGCTATCAACTGAGGCGGAAGGAAAAAATCAAAGTCGTCAAGTCGGGTCACCTGAAACGTATCCTTCGTATTTCACAACCATGGTAATAATGAAGTAAAATTTCTTCAAATGTAAACCCGTTTTCCGCCATACCTATGGCTCCTAACTGTGACAGTCCCACTCCATGGCCATATCCCTTTCCACGAAAGATAAAAGTCGGAGCTCTTTTCAGCACAAACTGTCTTTGCTCCACCGGCGGTGGAGAGGTGATTGGGAGAAGAGATTCCGTAGTGGAAACGGAGCGCTTGAGTTCCCTCTCCTTCTGCCTTATTTCGATAATTTCAATAATATCGTCGAGTGATAGTTCTCCAGCCAACCTTTCCTGTATTGACCGGGAGTGTTTTTCAATCTCAGGCATTTCTTTTTGCAGTTCTGCTTGTTGGAAAGGAAGAGAATAATATTCCGTGAAAGCGCTTTCTTGTATCTCGACCTGGAAAAGTGTACTGGGGAAATTTTCGAAGCCCAAAGCCTCCCGGAACCTGTGGGGCGATATCTTGTATTCCATGAGATCCGTGGTTATCCTCAATTCGCGCACACGTCCGCTTTCAGGATGATGCACGCTATCTACCCTTTTTACCGTCCCTTGTGCCAGGCCGGCTCTTTCAAGAGAAGAACCAAGCTCCTCTCCTGAAAAAGAAACCTTCCAATTCTCATACGACCCTCCCTCTTCCCAGAGAGAAGGAACTGCCACCAGATATGGAACCGCATTCCCCCACACATACTCGGCACTTTCAGTGTACCCCCCGCTTTGAGAATGAAAAACAGCCTCTATGGGTTTTCCCCCATAGGTCAGCACCAAACCGCGGGTTTCGTCCACCAACCTGTTGGTAAGGGGATGCTCAGCGCTTACTCCTCCGTAAGCCTGCGTCAATACCGTTGAGCAGTAATCATATCCATCGGATTCATTTCTTCCCAAATTTCTGAGGGCAAATGTACGGGAAGCAATTATTTGTGCCTTTAATGCTTCTTCAGGCCAGTGCGGACTTGCCTCAAGGCCCAGTGTTCCCTTCACATATTCATCAAGTGGAAGAATATTAATCATTAAAAGCCGGGATCCTGAAGAGATAATGCGGAATTTCCCCCTATACGGACGGCCATCAAGCACGAGAAATCCTTCCCCGCCTGAACATATCCAAAAATCTTTTGCAGTTTTTCTTCCTTCCAGCCACTCTACTGCGCCCTTTCGAAACAGAAAGGTAGCAGAGCAAGATGGTGAGGATGCCGCTCCCCGCTCGGAACGTAAAACACGTAGATTATGTTGAGAATGAACAATGATTCTCTCGGAATGCTCTGCAACCAGGACCCTAACCCGGGGCTCAACGGATGCAAACACTGCACCTGTGAAAAAGAACATACCCGTAACCATGGTTATAATGATATGATTGATCCGGCAATACACCATGAAGCCCTACCTCCGTAGATAAGATATGAGGATAATTACGGCTGAAAACACCGCGCTTATCAACAAAGAGGTTACAATCGGAATATATATGGTAACGTTATTCCTTTTCCACACCAGGTCACCGGGCAAGCGGCCCAGTCTTCCCAGCCAGGGGATGCGGGGAAGAAAATACA
Organism: Candidatus Atribacteria bacterium; assembly: GCA_003561145.1. Lineage (GTDB taxonomy): Bacteria > Atribacterota > Atribacteria > Atribacterales > Atribacteraceae > Nitricultor. The sequence goes on along the minus strand of PWXL01000053.1, from coordinate 3,824 downwards.
AAAAAACCCCTATAATGAACAACACAATGCCCAGAATCAGGAATATTTTTGCCCACTGAGAGACTTCCACCTTTTCTTTTTCACTCCTTCCCACCTGCTGAAAACACACCCACAGTACGTTTGGCGGTACAACGACAGTTCCCGCGTGCAATCCCGTGTCTGAGAAAATAGTTTCCTGAAATCTCTTGCCACAAATATCATGTTCGTTTCCTTACCGCCGGCATTCCCACGCCGCAGGATTTCCCCTGTATCCTGATACGGACTTACCGTCAAGGTCGTGGAAAAAAAACGATACCCTCTCTCCCGCCCCCGCTGAGCAGTTTCGTTCAGACGAAGCGAAAAACACTCCCCGCATCTCTTGTTCAGGTCACCGATACAGCTGAAAAATTCCTGCGGAGTATAGAGTGTATGGGCCGAATATCCGTGACCCGTTTTCTCTGCGTAAGAGAGAAATGAATCCAACCTTCTTTTATACTCCTCAACGGGATGGATGTTTGGATTGAAAAAAAAGAGATTCACCTCAAAGCCCTCCGCTTCAAGTGCGGGTACAACGGCAGCAGCACAAGGGCCGCAACAGGTATGCAGCAAGAGTCTTGCATTCATGTTCGTGTCTCCTTGCACTCCTCCAAATACTCAACACCTGCGGAGGTGATGACCCTCCCCCTTGGCGTACGGGCAACCATACCCATCTTTACCAGGAATGGTTCATACACCTCTTCCACGGTTCCGGTATCTTCTCCTAACACCACGGCCAAGCTGTTAATCCCCACCGGTCCTCCCTTGTTTGTCTCCATGAGTGCGCGAAGCAGTGAACGGTCGATCTTGGTCAGCCCCTTGCGGTCTATTTCCAGGCAACGCAGCGTTGTTCCAACTACAGCACAATCTATAGACGAGTGAGCATGATAATCAGCGAAGTCCCGTACCCTTTTCAAGAGGCGGTTTGCGATACGCGGAGTCCCCCGGGAACAGAAAGCAATTTGCCTGGCAGCGGAGGGCTCAATCGGTATGTTCATCACTTGGGCGGAACGGATGACGATCTCACTCAATTCTTCGACTGGATAATAATCAACCTTTTCTATGATGCCAAAACGGTTCCTCAGGGGGGCAGAAAGGAGGCTGACCCTGGTAGTCGCTCCCACCAGGGTAAAGGAGGGAATTTGTATGCGTATGCTTTTTGCCCCGGGACCCTTTCCCACAATGATGTCGAGAGAATAATCTTCCATGGCACCATAGAACACTTCTTCACAGGCGCGGGGAAGCCGGTGAATTTCATCGATAAAGAGAACATCTCCCGGGGAAAGACCGGTTAAGATAGAAGCAACGTCCCCGGCGCGGGTAAAGGTGGGACCGGAAAGATAACGGACATCTTTGCCTATCTCCGAGGCGATTATTGAAGCCAAAGTGGTTTTTCCCAAACCCGGAGGACCGTAAAAAAGGACATGGTCCAAAGCCTCATTGCGAGAAAGAGAGGCGCGTATATACACAGTAAGGTTCGCCTTGAGCTTCTCCTGTCCGACAAATTCGGCGAGCTTTTCAGGCCTGAGCCTCCTCAGGTCCTCTTCTCCCTCTCTCTCCAGCTGGAAAAAATCTCGTTCCGCTCCGTGTTTCAATGTTTCTCCCCCATAATCATCAAGGCTTTTTTCACTAGTTCTTCCGTTTTACCATAAACACTTGGCTCATCCTCCAGGATACCCCTCATAGTTCGTTCAATCTCTGCAGTTGAGTATCCAAGTTTCTCCAACACCTGGCGGGTCTCCGTCCACACCTTTTGGTTGATCCCTGCTCTTCCCTCTAACGTAACATTCTCCAGGCGGGGTTTCAACTCAAGGACAATCCGGTCGACAGTTTTCCGGCCCAGTCCCGAGCGGGAACGGAGCACATCAGAGCTCTTCGTCCGAACCAGCTCACAAAGCTCATCCCAGCGCACCCGCGAAAGTATACGCATGGAAGTGCGTGGACCGATCCCCTTAATTTCCCTTAATAAATCAAACACTTCCCTCTCTCTTGGTTCTTCAAATCCATAGAAAGTTTGCTCTCCGTCCGCCTGAACGAAAGAGCGGGTATATATTTTCACTTCTCCACCAATTTCTTCAGCACAGCTATAAGTCGTGATTTTGAGGAGAAATCCCAGACCACCGACCTCTAGGACACACTGCCCCTCTTCTCTGCTCACCAACTTTCCCAACAAGTATTCGAACACTCTTCACCACTTCTTTCCGGTGGAAAGACCGTTTTTCGGTTAACGGTATTGAAACACATGACACAGGGCAATGGCCAAAGCATCGGCAGCATCATCAGGAGTGATCTGTCCTGAAAAACGCAATATACTTCTGACCATGTACTGTACCTGCTCCTTTGTGGCATGGCCATAACCTACAACTGATTGTTTTACTTGCAGGGGAGTATACTCATACACTGGTACGTTTTTATGAGCAGCGCACAGGAGAACAACTCCCCGGGCCTCCCCTACAGCGAGGGCGGTTTTAATATTCTTGTTGAAGAATACCTTTTCCAGGGCTATTTCGTCTGGATGATACCGTTCTATCAGGAACATGATATCCTGGTAGATTTTTTTCAAACGCTCCTGCGGAGGATCCGATTTGGAAGTTGAAATGATACCGAAAAAGAATTTCTGTGGAGAAAACTTTCCCCCGGAACCAACCAACACGCCATACCCGGTGGTAGCAGTCCCGGGATCTATTCCCAGGATAACAATTTCTCCCGGAGACATTATCTTTCCATGGACTCCATTATCTCATCAGGGATCTCAAAATTTGCGTAAACGTCCTGCACGTCGTCATGTTCTTCCAGTAAGTCCATCAACTTAAGCATTTGCTGGGCTTCCTTTCCATCGAGATGAACCGTTGCCTTTGGAAGCATCGTAATCTTGGCTTCCAGATACTCCAACCCAGTATCATCCACAGCCTGCTTCGTTTGTTCGAAATCCTCGGGAGCCGTTATGACTTCTATGGTGGAATCAGATGTTTTGACATCTTCCGCGCCCGCTTCCAACACTGTCATCATGATATCATCCTCTTCAACCGCGCTGCTGTCAAAAGTAATGATTCCTTTCTTCTCAAAAATCCAGGAAACACAACCTGCTTCTCCCAGGTTTCCTCCATGTTTACTGAGCAAATGCCGCACCTCCGCGGTAGTCCTGTTACGGTTATCAGTCGTGACATCGAGCATCACCGCTACTCCACCTGGTCCGTACCCTTCATAGACAATTTCGTCGTAGGTAACACCCTCCAATTCTCCCGTTCCTTTTTTGATGGCCTTTTCGATGTTTTCCAGTGGCATATTGATTTCTTTTGCTTTTTGTACAGCCAATCTGAGAGTGGGGTTATTCTCAGAATTTCCACCACCTTGGCGGGCTGCTACGGTTATCAAGCGGATAAGCTTACTGAATGCCTTTCCTCTGGCCGAATCAGTTTTCGCTTTCTTGTGCTTGATGGAAGACCATTTATTGTGTCCCGACATTGTCCTTTGCTCTCCTTCGCATAAATATATCTTTCACAGCTTGAATTTTCATCCACTACGCTCGTTTCATCCTCAATGCATCAACGTTCATGCGGGTTGGTTTTTCAGCTGTCTGCAAATCATTTTACCATACCAACAGACCACGAGAAAACGTATGAAGCGCAGAAAACCTCCCGGCTTTCGCCTGTTTCCATGATGTTCCGTATCCTCTTTGCATGTCTTACCCCCATAAAAAGAAAAGCTGGAGAGGCACCTCTCCAGCTTTTCCCTGCAGTCTGTCTAAAATGGGCTCCCCGGCAGCGTCCTACTTTCCCACCCCGTTGCCAGGGCAGTATCATCGGCGC